>JBAPTX010000334.1:0-4009 GCA_049282375.1 Calditrichia bacterium | reverse complement strand
AATTTATCACGGACAATATTATCAACTTCCTCAACGGGCACCACTTCCTCATCAATCAAAATCTGCCCGGCATCATTGATCAGCAAATTGGTGATATTCTTTTTGGAAATCTCAATTTGTGTGTCATCGGGAGGGGGCAGCACAAGGTCCAATCCCTTATCCACATCAATGGTCGTTGTAACAAGGAAGAAAATCAGCAGCTGAAAGACAATATCGGGCAGTGATGCCGAAGGGATTTCAATATCACCCCTGTCTTTTCTTCTTCGAATAGCCATTACACTTCCTCTTTAGTTTAAACGGTAGTGGTTCTTGCAGGACGGCCTTTTTCCATTTCAACCAATGTGTCTACCAACTGAACGGAGGCTTCTTCCATATCGATAATGAGCTTATCGATGCGGGCGGTAGCCCAGTTGTAGAATAACTGAATTGTCATGGCGACGATCAGGCCGAACAATGTGGTTAATAATGCCTGAGAAATACCGCCGGCAACCACCGCGGGAGAAATGTCATTGGCGGTGCGGATTGAATCAAAAGCCACAATCATTCCCCAGACCGTCCCGGTAAATCCAAGCATTGGAGCCACTACAATAATAAACCCAAGCCAGATCATTCCTTTTTCAAGAAAGGCCATTTCTATAGAACCGGCATTGGTAATTGATTTTTCTACATAATCAATTCCTTCATCGGCACGAATCAGGCCGGCATGGAAAATGGAGGCAACAGGTCCACGGGTATTTTCACATACTTCAAGAGCGGCTTCAGTTCCACCTTCTTTTAAAGCAGTTCTTACCCGTTCAATGAACCGCCGGGTATTGATGCCAGCCCGCCATAAGGTCCACATTTTCGCAATACCAATTGCCAGTCCAATAATCAAAAAAACCAGAATAGGCCACATAAAGCCGCCACCTTGCTCAAATAATTGGACCATAGTTTTCAAACCTCCTAAATTCAGTTATCGCTTATAATATTAATTATTTACTAACAGCAGAGTTTAAAAATTTGAACCCGGAAAGTCAATAAGAATTTAACATTCCGGGCTTGGCTGCTTTATTTGTTTTTATTCAACATAGCTATCTGATTTGCCTTTTTAAAGGAGTGTACAGCTTCCAGAAATTGATTGTCATTATGCAGGATTACATAATAAAATCCGTCCCGTTCCCAGAAATGGCGGGCGATTTCCGCTTTAATCCGGGTAGAAATGAAATCCCGGGCTTTCTGAAAGGCTTCTTCATCCACTTCTACTTCTTTTTCCTTTGCAAATTTCTTGAAATCTTCCATCATTTCATCGGAAACCTGAAAGCTTTCCTGAAACTGCCGCACATTCGTTTCAAGTTCGGAATGCTCGATGGCATACTGGCTGGCATATTCAAAAAACAGGCGTTTCAGAAACAGCTTGTTGGTCAGCTTGGGAGAGGGTGAAAAGCTTTCGTATTTCACAATATCATCCGGGCGTATGCCGCCCCCGCCGTAAACAGTCCGCCCGGCTTTTGTTTCAAATTTCGGACGGTTTTTAAGGCTGTCTTCACTGGTCCAGGTCGTATCTCCCAGTTCCTGATAATATTCATTCAACTCTTTACCTTTATAATCCCGCTGTATAAGCCGGCCGCTGGGTGTATAATATTTGGCAGTGGTAACGCGTACTGCTGATTTGTCGCTGAGCGGGAATTCCTTCTGAACCAGCCCTTTTCCGAAGCTGTTGGTTCCCAGAATCAGGCCCCGGTCATAATCCTGAATAGCCCCGGAAACGATTTCGGAAGCGGAGGCGGAACCCCGGTCTATCATAACAATCAGCGGTACATCGTACACGCCGCCCTTCCGCCACTGATCAGAATAAAATTTCTCATCCACCCGGTTATTGCGCCCTCGTGTTTCGACAATTAACTGATGACCCGGAATAAACATGCCGGCCATTTTGACGGCTTCATGCAGATAACCGCCGGGATTGCCGCGCAAATCCAGGATCAGACGCTTCATCCCCTTTTCTTTCAGTTCCTGCAGTGCCGCTTCGGTTTCTTCCGAAGTGGTGGCGGCAAACCGGTTTACCCAGATATAGCCGGTGCTGTCATCCACCATAAATTTTGTGGTAACCGTATAAATGGGGATCACATCGCGAATTATTGTAACTTCAAGCGGCTCTTCCAGGCCTTCGCGCAGAATGGTTACATCCACAGAAGTGCCTTTGGGACCCTTGAGCTTATTGGGAACTTCGTCACGGTCTATTCCGATAGCCGATTTACCGTTTATTTTTACAATGCGGTCTCCGGCCTGCAGCCCCAGCCGCTCCGAGGGGGAACCGGCAATAGGACTGATGACGGTGATGTACCCGTCAATGACATCGAACTCAATACCGATTCCTTCGTAATGGCCGCTGAAATTTTCTTTATTCTTCTCCGCTTTTTTGGGTTCAATATAAACGCTGTGAGGATCCAGTTTCTGCAGCATACCGCTGATGGCGCCCTCCATTGCCGTATCCCATTCTATGTCTTCCACATAATAAAATTTGAGCAGTTGAACGACGCGGAAAAATTTATTGAATTCCTTTTTGGACAGATCCTGAACATCGGCAATCACATTCTGGTTCAGGAAAAATGCAATAGAACCCAGGACGAACATTATCAACAATAAAAAATAGGGAGTTCTCCGGTCACGAAGCATAGACTATCTCCTTTTCTCTGAATAAAAAATTACATGGCATTTGCGCCATCTGATAAAATAGGTCTTTCGTTCCACAATTCGAAAACATCTTTTAATATGCTGGCAGTTTTACTCGAGGGCAATCATTAAGTTCGCCCCAATCCATATTTCTCAGGGAAGGAGTACTGCAGCGGCCAGCACAGTGGTCCATAATCCGTCTTTGTTGCCAATAGCGGTCTGGGTAACATTGCGGGTCCGGACAATTTTACCGCTGATTTTCCATAACTCTTTTTTAGTATCCCAACTGGAATCGGGATCGAAGTCAACCCCTAGAATAGTGGCCAGCATAGTGGCTGCCAGGTCTTCCGCATATTCACCGGCACGCGTTTCGTTTTCGCCAAAACTGTGATGCTCGGATAAATAGCCGTACATATCCTTATCTGCGGGAATCGCAACGCCAACAGAGGCGGCAATCAGGCGGTTGGGTTCGCGGGTGCTGTTCCGGCTTAATACCACATGGGCGATCTGGCCGGGGGCCATTTGTTTCAACCCGGTTTCAATGGTGGTCATTTTACAGTGGGGCGGAAAAATGGATGATACTTCAACTACATTAAAGGGTGCAATTTTCGCATCCCGTAAAGCCATTTCAAAGCTGGCCAGCTTTTCCCTGTGTTTTCCGACTCCTTTGGTTAAAAACAGTTTTTTGGGGATGTACATTTTCTCTCCATTCATTAGTCTGATTGCTCAAAATCCGGCGGCTGCAAATTCCATTCGCCGCTTTCCGGCAGAAGCATTTCTTCTTTTTCCCAATTCTCCAGTATTTGCCGGTTCCGGTAGCGCACTGCATAAAGAGCACCGGCTAAAACAATTACCATCGCAATCCAGATTAGGTTCTCCGCATTAAAAATAATAAACCAGCGGTATTTTTCCTTTAACCAGCGGTACCATTTTATCTCAAAATCAATTTCATCCATTCCGGTAAAGCGGTTCAAAGCGGTTTCCCAGCCGGTTTGCCGAACGGCGGTTAAAAATTCCTGCCAGCTTTTCTGCCCGCCCAGATAGCGGTTTTCCAGGAACAGCACCGCAGAGAAGCTCTGCAGATAAGCAAGAGAGGCGCGATGGCCGGAAAACTGCAGCAGGCTATCAATGTGCGATAATGCTATAATCTTCCGTGCCCACAAAGCATTGGACAATATAATCCCCTGCTGAATTCCCAGCCGTTCTCCGGAAAGTTTTTCAGCCAGTCCTTCATTAAACCACAGGGGCAAATACTCCCTGCCGAATTTTTCATTAAAATAAAGATGCGACAGCTCATGGCTAAGGGATTCTTCCAGATTGCTTTCGGCAGTACGGATATCCGGCGGCCGGATAACAA
>JBAPTX010000333.1:0-2311 GCA_049282375.1 Calditrichia bacterium | reverse complement strand
ACCTGGAACTGGAAATCGGTTTCCGGCAGCTTTTCCTCAAGTTTGAAGGCGCAAATCCCACCGGCACCCAGAAGGACCGTGTCGCTTTTGCGCAGGCAATGGATGCATTACGGCGCGGATTTGAGGCGATAACCCTGTCCACCTGCGGGAATTACGGCGTTGCCATGGCACTGGCCGCTTCAGTTGCCGGAATCCGCTGCATCATTTATATTCCGGAGAGTTATCAGACCCGGCGGGTAAAAGAAATGACTGATTTTGGCGCAGAAATTATCCGCATTGGCGGTGATTATGAAACTTCTGTACAAATTTCGCGGCAACGGGCGGAGACCGATGAAATCTATGATGCCAATCCCGGTGGCGCCAATACTGCCCTGCAGTTGAGTGCTTATGGAGAAATTGCTTACGAAAAAATGCCGGCCATTTCGCGGCAGGTCAGCAGTGAGACCGGTCTGCCCGCCTGCGATCCGCTTCTTCAGGGAGTTGCACCTGTAATCACCGCCCTTAAGAAATTTCTGAAATGACTTTGCTTCCGCTGCTTCAATCTTGCTTTCTGCTTCATAAATCTTGAATCTCAAACGGGTTTTTTATGGCACAGGTAAAAAAATTCGGAACCTTTGGCGGCGTTTTCACCCCCTCCATCCTGACCATTCTGGGTGTAATCATGTATCTGCGGCTGCCCTGGATTGTGGGACAAACAGGACTGCTGCTGGGAATGGGCATCATTCTGGTGGCGCATTTTGTATCGGTAACCACCGGCCTCAGCATTTCCTCCCTGGCAACCGACAAAAAGGTTAAAGTGGGGGGAAATTATTTTATCATTTCCCGCAGCCTGGGGCTGCCGATTGGCGGAACACTGGGACTGGCCCTGTTCATCGGATTATCCTTCAGCGTCAGCCTTTACATCATTGGTTTTTCGGAAAGTTTTTTAAACTACTGGGATCTGCCTGCGAATATCAGCACAATTCGCCTGACCGGTTCTCTGGCGCTGCTGCTGGTTACCATCGTAACCATCGTCAGCACTTCTCTGGCCATTAAGACTCAGTACCTGATCATGACGGCCATCGGCCTTTCTTTGATTTCCATCTTCTTTGGCAGCCCGGATTTTGCACCCGCCTCTCCTGTGATGCGCCCCTTAAAAGACGCCGCCCCACTGATGGTGCTGTTCGGTATCTTTTTCCCGGCTGTTACCGGATTCGAAGCCGGTGTTTCCATGTCCGGCGACTTGCAGGACCCGAAAAAATCCATCCCTTCCGGCACAATTGCCGCCATCATCATCGGGCTGGTGGTTTATATAGGCCTGGTACTCTTCTTTTCATTCCGCGTCAGCGCCGATCAACTGGTAAATAACCCCAATATCCTGCTGGATATCAGTTTTTTCCCGCCGCTGGTTATTGCCGGCATCTGGGGCGCTACCATTTCCTCTGCCCTGGGCAGCATCCTGGGCGCTCCGCGAATACTGCAGTCCATTTCGATAGACCGCATCACCCCCCGCTTTTTCGGCAAAGGATACGGCAAAGCAAACGAACCGCGCAACGCCCTGCTGCTGACTTTTGTGATTGCGGAAATCGGTATCTTGATAGGTGAACTGAACCTGATCGCACGTATTGTTTCCATGTTTTTTATTACCACCTACGGATTCCTGAATTTGAGTTGTGCGCTGGAAAGCTGGGCCAGTGCCGATTTCCGCCCTACTTTCCGCATTCCCCGCGCAGTCAGCATTGCCGGAGCGGGAATCTGTTTTTTTATCATGATTGAACTGGATGTTCTGGCCTTTCTGGGTGCCACTATTTTTATGGGCGGCATCTATCTTTACCTGAAGCGCAAGGAGCTGACTCTTGAATCCGGCGATACCTGGGAAGGGGTCTGGAGTTCCGTTATCCGCACCGGTCTGGATAAACTGAACAGCAGAGTGGTGCACCACCGGAACTGGCGCCCGAATATTGTGCTGTTCAGCGGCGGCAGCGATGCCCGGCCGTACCTGATTGAATTGGGCCGCTGGTTTGTGCATAACCGCGGGCTGCTTTCCAATTTTCACCTGGTGGAAAACAAAAGTGCCAAAATTTTATTTCCGAAATCGGAACAGGCGGTGCGCTCCGGAGACGGTCAGTACTCCGGCATTTTCGTGCGGCAGATGGAATGCGGAGATGTATATGAAGGGATGGATACCATTGCACGGGTTTATGGTTTTTCGGGAATTGAACCCAATACCATCATGATGGGCTGGCCCCGCAACAGCCAGCAGCCGCAGCGCTTTGCCACGCTGATGGAGCGTATGATGAATTTGGATTATAATCTGCTGCTCTTGGATTAT
>JBAPTX010000332.1:0-10709 GCA_049282375.1 Calditrichia bacterium | reverse complement strand
CTGTATCCCCAAATAAGCACTTACATTTACAATTGACACTTTATAGGTTAGTTCTTATATTTGTTGGTTTAATGCGGGGATATTGTGACAAATACTGCTATTCTTGCCTCCGGACGCGGCAGCAATTTTATGAATATCCATCAACAGATTAAAAGTGGAAAACTGAATGCTGCGATTTCATGCCTGATTACAGATAATCCCATGGCAGGCGCCTTAAAGTATGCGCAGGAAAATGATATTCCCACCTATATCGTCCGGCCAAATACATTCGGAAGCCCCCGGAAGTTCGGGGAAGCTTTATTGCACATTTTAGAAGAAAATCAGGTGGAGTGGATTATTTTAGCGGGATACCTGAAAAAAATCCCTGAAAATTTAACAGCAAAGTACAGTAATCGCATCGTCAATATACACCCCGCATTGCTGCCTGCTTTCGGCGGTAAAGGAATGTATGGGCGTCATGTTCATCAGGCGGTACTGAATTCCGGCGCTCAGGTCAGCGGGGTAACGGTTCACCTGGTTAACAATGACTATGATCGCGGACCGGTGGTAATGCAGCAGGCGGTGGATATCTCGGAGTGCCACTCCGCCGAGGCTATTGCTGAAAAGGTGCTGGAAATTGAACACAGAATTTATAGTAAAGCGCTGCAAAGGCTGCTGGACAGGAAGTTCGAAATTAAAAATAACCGGGTTATCTTTTTATAACATTGCCGCTTATGATTTGTAAATTAAAACCGAATCTGAAAACTTAAAAGCAGGGATCAGTTCAGGTATGGATAAAACAATCCGGATTAAGCGGGCCTTAATCAGTTGCTGGAATAAAGCCGGTGTAGCGGAATTTGCCGGCCGCCTGGTAAAACAGAATATTGAAATCATTTCCAGCGGAGGCACGGCTGCCCATCTGGAAAAAGCCGGAATAAAGATAACCCGGGTAGAAGATTTAACCGGTTTCCCCGAGATGCTGGATGGCCGGGTAAAAACCCTTCATCCTGCCATCCATGGTGCCATACTTTCCCGGCGCATTCCCGATCATCTGGAGCAGTTGAGCGCACATAATATTAAACCCATCGATCTGGTGGTGGTAAATTTATATCCTTTTGCGGAACAACTGGAAACGTCCGCCGACAATACTGAAGAAATGGTGGAAATGATTGACATTGGCGGACCGGCGATGATCCGGGCCGCGGCAAAGAATTTTGAGTCGGTTGTGGTGCTCCATCAGCCCGGGCAGTATAAGGAATTTTTAAATATCTGGCAGAAAAATAACTATACAGTTCCGCTGAATATTTCCCGCAGGTATGCCGCTGCCGCATTTTCCTATACTTCCGGCTATGATCAACAAATAGGAAATTATTTGCAGGAAGAAGAAATTCAATCACTGCTGCCGGACTATTTCCGGCTGGAATTGAATAAACAGCAGGACCTGCGTTATGGCGAAAACCCGCACCAGCAGGCTTCTCTTTACCAGTTTCCCTCTGAACACTCCGGTCTGGAGCAGCTTTGGGGTAAAGAAATGTCCTTTAATAATTATGTGGATGTGGATGCGGCTTATCAGTTGATTTGTGAATTTGAAGCGCCTGCCGTCGCGGTCATTAAACATACCAATCCCTGCGGCCTTGCCAGCGGCGAAGATCTGCCGGAAGTTTTTCAGCGGGCGCTGGCCGGTGATTCGCTTTCCGCCTATGGCGGAATTATATCCGCCAACAGGGAAATCGGTCACGAAACGGCGGAACTGATTGTCCGTTCCTTTTTTGAATGTATTATTGCACCCGGTTATACAAGCGAAGCGCTGGAGATGTTAAGAAAAAAGAAAAATCTGCGCATTTTAAAAAAGGAACCGGGCGGTTCACCCGCACCTCTGGATTTTAAATTCATTTCCGATGGGGTGCTGGTACAGCAGAAAGACAATATTTTGTACGATCCCGACAGTTTACGAACAGTAACAGACCGCACCCCGGAAGAGCGGGAAATGAAAGACCTGAAATTTGCCTGGAGAGCAGTAAAGCATGTAAAATCCAATGGAATTGTGCTGGCGCGTGACTCTCAGGTAATCGGCGTCGGGGCCGGGCAGATGTCCCGGGTGGATGCGGTTAAAATTGCAGTGCGTAAAGCCCGGGAAGCAAAGCACAATCTGGAAGGTGCTGTAATGGCAAGTGATGCATTTTTTCCTTTTCCGGATGGAGTGGAAACGGCGCAACGGGCGGGAATCACTTCCGTTATTCAGCCGGGAGGATCGGTACGGGATGAAGAGGTAATTAAAGCGGCAAATGAACTGAACATGAGCATGCTATTTACTGGAATACGGCATTTTAAGCATTAACGAATGGGAGCAGATATGGCCTTTGGGTTCTTGAATTTTCTTTCCAACGATATCGGAATTGATTTGGGAACGGCAAATACCCTGCTGTATGTAAAAAGCAAGGGAATTGTTGTGAATGAACCATCCATTGTTGCCTTTGAGGAAAACAGTGGAAAAGTAGTGGCAGTGGGTTTGGAAGCCCGGGAGATGCTGGGCAGAACGCATCAGGAAATTCTGACGATCCGTCCTTTGAAAGATGGCGTGATTGCAGATTTTGAAGCCAACGAAGTAATGATGCGGGAATTTATTAAAAAAGCCAAAGTGAACCGCATTTCCATCGGCAAAATTGTTGTGTGCGTGCCTTCCGGCATTACCGAAGTGGAAAAGCGGGCAGTGCGGGACAGTGCCGAGCGGGCCGGTGCCCGCGAAGTTCATCTGGTAGCTGAAGCCATGGCTTCCGCTATTGGAATCGGGCTCGATATCGAGAAACCCATGGGAAATATGGTAGTGGATATCGGTGGCGGGACCTGTGAAATTGCGGTAATTTCGCTGGGCGGCATTGTGCTCCATACTTCTATCCGCATTGGCGGCGATGAAATGAATGAAGCCATTGTGCAGTATTTTAAAAAGAATTACAATCTGCTGATTGGTGAAAAAACCGCCGAGACCCTGAAATGTGAAATCGGATCGGTGATGCCGCTGGAAGAAGAAATTACTACTCATGTGAAAGGCCGTGATTTAATTGACGGCATTCCGAAAACAGTGGAAGTGAACTCGGCGGAAATCCGTGAAGCGCTGATGGATCCCATCAATACTATTGTTGAATCGGTGCGCCTGACGCTGGAACGTACCCCTCCGGAACTTTCATCCGATATTCTCGATCATGGTATTATTTTAACAGGTGGCGGTGCGCTGCTGAGGCGTCTGGATGATCTGATTCAGAAGGAAACGCAGTTGCCGGTTAATGTTGCTGAAGATCCTCTGACTTCGGTTGTGCGCGGTACCGGGAAAATCCTGAGCGATTTTAACCGGTATTACAAAGTACTTCTGAAAACCAAACGCATTTAATTGGAAGTGCTGCCTGCAGTGTTCAGAATCAATAGACTGTCCGGGTTGGAATGAAGGCAGGATTTCTGTCCGATCCCTTATATTTAAATGATTATCGTCCGACTATTTAATAAACCGCATGTGAAGGATCAGTTCGACAACTGCAGGAAAATACCTCAACTGTTCTTCCATGGACCGGTTATAAAAGTGAGTTGAATTGATTGTTTCACTGACAAAGAAAGTATTTCTGTTAAATCGAACTCACGAAAGTCCATGATGATTTCAAACTTGAATTATTTAATTTTGTTGTATCCGGCATTATTAGTCTTGGAGTAATGAAAAATATAATCAGGCTTTTTACCCAACAAAATTCACTTCTGCTGCTTAGTGTTTATACACTTATTTCCATTCTTCTGATCTCCGTAAATAACCCTTCCACCCTTCGCGGTGTCCGCATTGCCGTTTTGCGGGTGATCGGCTGGGTGAATGCGGTGGAACAAAATTTTGAATTTACCGATCAGCTGGAAAAACAAAATCAGGATTTACGGAAAGAACTGCTGGAACTTTCCATTACCAATCAGCGCCTTCAGGAAATAATGCTGCAGAATATCCGTCTGAAGAAGCTGCTGAATTTTAAGGAAGAAAGTGCTTATAATTTTTTGATTGCAAATGTGGTAGGGCTGGGGCAGGAAAAAAGTGTACGCTCTATCATTATAAATGTGGGGTTGCAGGACAGTGTAAAGAAAAATTATCCGGTGGTAACTGAAAGAGGGCTGGTGGGCAAAATACTGATCGCCGAACCCAGGTTTTCAGTTGTTCAGATTTTAATGGACCGGAATGCACTGGTGAGTGCCCGGCTGCAGCGCAGCCGCGAAATCGGGGTAGTATCCTGGTCGGGAAATATCTGGCTGGATCTGGATTATGTGCCAAAAGAGGTGGAAATTGAATCGGGTGAAGCGGTGGTGACTTCCGGGCTCAGCCATATTTACCCGCCGGGGCTTAAAATCGGGGTTGTGGGAGAAACTTCTCAAAACAGTTACGAACTTTTCCAAAAAATCAAAATAAAACCAGCAGTGAATTTCAATAGACTTGAAGAAGTTTTTGTGATTTTACCGGGGGACAGCCTTCATGTGGACAGCACCGGGAAGGAGCTGACCAGAGATGAATAATGTTCATATTAAATACATATTTTTCTTTATCATTGCCTTGTTGCTGCAAATTACCCTGGTCAAGTACGTGCGTATCTTTAACTGGCTCCCGGATTTGCTGCTGATAGTACTTGTGGCCTATTCACTTCGGAAAGGGGCAAATGCAGGGATGACCGCGGGTTTTCTGACCGGTCTGATTCAGGACCTGCTCAGTACCCATTTTATCGGGCTGTCCGCACTCGCAAAAACAATCGCCGCCTTTACCGCGGCAAATATGGCGGGCAAATTTTCCGCCCGAACAGAATATTTTCTTGCGCTGATTGTAAGCGCGCTGATGCACGATCTGGTTTATTTCCTGATTTATACATTGGGGGAAAATTTTTCTATACAATCGCTGATTTTTTTATATACCATTCCTAATGTTATGTATACTGCCATAGTGGGCGGCGTACTTTATTTTGTTATGGAAAATCTGATTTATGAATAAACAGGATAACTGAATGTCAGTTTCTCAAGTCGAAATAAAAAAATACGGGTTTATTATTATCATAACCCTTTTGTTTGTTGCGCTGGTTTACCGCTTTTACGACCTGCAGATTGAAGAAGTAACCCTCTATTCTCAGAAGAGCCTGCAGAACAGCGTCCGCATGATTACCCGCACACCGGTGCGCGGCAATATTTATGACCGGAATGGCCGCTTAATTGTGGATAACCGTCCGGCATTTTCATTATACCTGGTACGCAGTGAAACCACAGATAAAACCATCGCCGCCATTTCCCGGCTGAGCGGCCAGCCGGAAGATGAAATTAAAAAGAAGCTTCGCCAGGCAGGACCTTTTCAGCCGGTAAAAGTTATCCGTCAGGTGGATGCGGAAACCCTGACCTGGATTCAGGAAAACATCACCGATTTACCGGGAGTGGAGTGGAAAACCGAACCCAAACGCCATTATGCCCGGCCCTCCGGACTGGCGCACCTGATGGGTAGTCTGGGCGAAGCGGATGATTCGGATTTAAAAAAGATGGACTTTCTGGAACCCGGTGATATCATCGGGAAAAAGGCTCTGGAGAAATCCTATGATAATGAATTGCGCGGCAACAAAGGGGTGCGCTTTGTAAAAGTGGATGCTCTCGGGCGCGTCGTGGAAGAAATTTCCACAGAAAAGACCGCAAGGCCCTATCCGGGAAAAGAATTATATTTGACCATCGATCTGCGGCTTCAATCTTTTGCCGATTCACTGATGGAAGGAAAACGGGGTGCTTTAGTGGCAATTGATACCCGCACCGGCGAGATTCTGACGCAGTTGTCCAAACCGGATTATAACCTGGACTATTTCACAGGGGTTATTCCAAGCGATTTATGGTCGGATTTGTTAAATGATCCATTTCATCCCTTGTACGACCGGGTATGCCAGAGCGGGTATCCGCCGGGCTCCACCTACAAAATAGTTGCCGCCATTGCCGCACTTAATGAAAATATTATAAATCCGTCCTGGTCCGTAAATTGTCCCGGTTATTTCCAACTGGGCAGGCGCACCATCCACTGCTGGAAGGCGGAAGGCCATGGGAAAATGGATTTACGCGCGGCAATTGAGAATTCCTGCAACGTTTATTTTTACAAACTTGGCCTGCTGATTGGAATCGATGCATGGCATAAGTACAGCCGTCTGTTCCGCTTTGGGGAACGTACCGGAATCGAGCTTACCAACGAAAACAGCGGGCTGGTACCCAGTGTGGATTATTACGACCGGGTTTACGGAGAAGGCCGCTGGACTCAGGGAATGCTGGCAAATCTTGCCATCGGGCAGGGGGAATTGCTGGTAACACCGCTGCAAATCGCCCAGTTTGTCATGATACTGGCCAACCGGGGTGTCTGGCATCGACCACATTTAGGGCAGCGGTTAATTGATCCGGTTTCCGGCGGGATTAAAACTGTGCCGGTGGAAACAGAAAAATTAAATGAGATTTCTCAGTATGCGTTTAAAGTAGTACTGGAGGGAATGCACCGGGTTGTGGACGGGGGAACCGGCGGCCGGGCTAAAATTCCCGGAATTCCCGCAGCAGGCAAAACGGGAACAGCCCAGAATCCCCATGGAAAATCCCATGCCTGGTTTATGGGATTTGCGCCTTATAAAAATCCGGAAATAGCGGTTTGTGTGCTGGTGGAAAATGGGGGTTCCGGCGGCGGAAATGCAGCACCCATTGCCGGGGAATATTTTAAAAAGTATTTTTATTATCAGGGAAAGTATGAATACCCAAAGAAAGCGGCGCCCAAAAATTATGCTTCGCGAAGGGATACTGTTTCTACAGCACCGGAACAGGTGGTTTCAATTGAAAATTAGTAAGATATAGCAGATCATGTTTAAAAGACTCGATTTTACAATTTTGTTATCAGTACTTGGGCTGGTCGGAATGGGCCTGGTGGCCCTCTATTCCTCCTCCTTTACTGCAATGAGCGAAGGTGTTGGCACGAATTACTTTTATAAACAGATGATCTGGTCAATGCTTGGCACCGGCATAATGATCATCATTTATTTTATTCCCAATCGATTAATATTCGAATCGGCATATTTATTATATGCGGTAAGCCTTTTGCTTTTGGTGCTGGTGATCTTCTTTGGCAAAGTGGGGCTGGGTGCGGAAAGATGGATCCGGCTGGGGCCGCTGGTGGTGCAGCCCTCCGAGATTGCAAAACTGTCCACCATTCTGGCGCTGGCCCGTTATATTTCCCGTGAAAAGATGGACCTGAACCATCTGCAGGATTTCTTTCTGGCATCACTCATCGTATTTTTCCCCTTTATTCTTATAGTTCAGCAGCCGGACCTGGGTACCTCTATGGTGATTCTGGCGCTGGCTCTTCCCATGTATTACTGGGGAGGTCTAAAAGGGGGGAATCTTGCCCTGATCATGACACCGGTGGTAATTATTTTTGCATCCTTCCAGTTCTATGCCTTCCTGATTATTATGATTCTGCTGGTCGGATACCTGATCTATTCCCAGAGATCAAAATTTGTTATTGTATTTAATTTTTTTGCAAACATCATCATGGGGCTGATTACGCCTTTCCTGTGGAATCACCTGAAACCCTATCAGCAAAACCGCATTAAGGTATTTTTGAATCCGGAAGCCGATCCGCGCGGTGCCGGTTACCAGATTATCCAGTCCAAAGTGGCGATTGGCTCCGGTGGTTTCAGCGGAAAAGGGTTTATGCAGGGCTCCCAGACTCAGCTTCGCTTTTTACCGGAGCAGCATACCGATTTTATTTTCGCTGTGGTCGGTGAAGAATTCGGGTTTGTTGGAATTCTTGCCGGCCTGGTTCTTTTTTATTTGTTCCTGATGCGGGGAGTTAAACTGGCGACGGTGCTGAAAAGCCGTTTCAATCAGTTGGTTACCATTGGAATTGTTACTGTTATCGGGTTTCATGTGGTGGTGAATATCGGCATGACTATCGGGCTGCTTCCCGTTACCGGATTGCCGCTGCCCTTTATGAGTTACGGCGGTTCGGCTTTGTTGACCAATATGGCAATGGTGGGCATTCTGCTTAACTTTTACCGCAACCGTTATGAGTATTGATGTTTCCTGCTTGTGATTCTGAATCATTCAGAAAATTAAAAATAATGAATAATCAAATCCCGAATAAAACAAACTCCATTTTATTGAATGTATCCTGAACTTTTCCGTATCGGCCCCTTTTCTGTTCAAAGCTATGGGGTAATGCTTGCCCTGTCTTTTGTGCTGGGAATACTCATTGCCGTGCGAATGGGCCGGCAGAGAGGGATAAATAGCGACAAGATTATAAATCTTGGGTATATCATTATCATCAGTTCTATTATCGGGGCGCGCCTGTTTTATGTATTGTTTCATTTGCCGGAATTTCGCGGCCGCTGGCTCTACACTTTCTGGCCGGTGCAGGAAAACGGGCTGGTGGGCCTGGGGGGATTAATTCTTTTGGGGGGATTCATAACCGCTTTCATTTCCTCCACCCTTTATATCCGCTTCACCAACATGAAGTTTTTAAAAGTGGCGGATTGTATTGCGCCCGCAATTGCCCTCGGTGTTTTTCTCACCCGCATCGGCTGTTTTCTGAACGGGTGTTGTTTCGGGCGGAGTTGCGACCTTGCCTGGGGCATTCATTTCCCGCCAGACAGCCCGGCCGGAGCGGTAATGGGAGATGCCTCTCTCCATCCCACCCAGCTTTATTCTTCCTTATATGGAATTATCATTTTTGTGACGCTGCTGTTTTTGAACAGAAAAAGACGGCCGGATGGATTTCTAATCGGCCTGTTTCTTGTACTGTATGGCATATCGCGCTTTACGGTAGATTTTTTTCGGCATTATGAAGGGCAGATGTATATTGCCGGAGGGCTGGAATTCAATCAGCTGGTAAGCCTTTTTATGGTTGCCGGCGGCTTCTTTATTCTTTTCCTGCCGAAACAAAGTAGTGAACGGCGGAGAATGCAAAAGCCAACAGATCATTGACAAAATTTGAATTTCTTTAGTATATTCAATGCAAATTTAATTGGCCGGAGGCGTTTTATGAAATCAAAGGTAGTTCTGACCTGTTTATTAATTTTTATATCTTTTATCCTGTTCTCATCCTGTGCCGGCAGCAAAAAATCATCGCAGACGGAGGAAAGCGCAGGCACGCAGAGCGGATCTGAAACAGATTATGATGAAATCGAAAGGCTTTTGGGCTTGGACCGCGAGTCGGAAGCGGAAAAAAAACAGGAAGTGGCTGAGAAACAACAGCAGGGAAAGGAAAAAGATGACGATCTGATTACTCTGCTGGAAGTGGATGAAAATCGAAAAACAGAAGCAGAACCGGAAGCATCTACAAACGGACATGCAAAGGAAACTCAGTCTGCGCAGGCCGGCGAAAGTGCTGAAAATGATCTTCGGGTTCAGCGCCTGCAGGACCAAAATGAGCGCATGCGGAAGGAAGTCAATGAAAAAAATATGGAGGTGGCCGATTTAAAAGCGCAGTTACTGCTGCTTCAGCAAAGGCTCGACAGTCAATCGACTCAAACCACTCCGACTGTTTCTTCCGACAATTCCGGCGGATATGCCGGCGGCGGCAAAATCCCGCCCGGTTCCTATCAAAACCGCTACAACGAAGCGCTTGAGCTTTTTCGTCAGGCACAGTACCGCGATGCCCTGCGGGCTTTTGAACAGTTGCTGGCCTCGGATACCGGAAATAACTTGTCTGATAATGCCCAGTACTGGCTGGGCGAAAGTTATTATGCATTAGGCCGTTATCAGGAGGCCATTCTGGCATTTGAAAAGGTTTTTACTTTTCGCTTTTCAAATAAGGATGACTATGCCCAATTTAAAATCGGGCAAAGCTACTATAAGTTAAATAATCCGGACCGGGCAAGGCAGGAATTCCAGGAATTGCTGGATAGTTATCCCGATTCACCTCTGGTATCCCGTGCCAAACAGTATCTGGATGAATTATAATTTTATTGCAAGTGTATGGATGAGGTGGATTAGCTGCAGACATCAGGAAATCCTTAAAGGGAAAGGTGATTTCATCTTTCCCTTTTTTTTGATCAGGGTAACCTGGCGCCGCTGTCAGTAATGGAAACCGCCGGTTGAAAATTCATCAGCCAATAGCGCACTTCCAGATAAATCGAATCCAGGCGGGACGTTGTGACATGATATTCCCGGGCCACTGCCTGCAGAACTTCCCTGTTATGTATAGTGGCACCGTTCGCCAAAATGCTGTCCACCAGTGCATAATAAATTTCTATTTCCTCCGGAGACGGTGTCCGGCGGGTAATCTTGCGGGGATTCCATTCCCTTAAACTCCAGGTGATTCCCCGCCCGGGACGGTACAGGGCGCCATTATCTGTAACCGCACCAATAGGATCTGTATCGCGGAAAATATAAATCACACACTGTTTGGCAGGCGGCGGCTCTCCGGGCCAGAAAATAAGCAGGTTAATCTGCTCCATCACCTCGCTGGTATTCAGCCAGTCCGGTACTTTCACCTTTAAAGTATCGACATGGGGTCCAAACCGCATTTGCACTATTGAATACCGGATCTTTTCCAGGTGCTGGGCCGTTCCCCCGCCATAACAAATGAAGATCAGCAGAATAAATGGAATAATGCGGTTCATAAAATTCTCTGTTATTGATTTCTTTTAAAGAAAATACTACCTAATTTTTTGACAGAAAAGAAAAAACGGGAATGCATTTTGAAAAAATTTACCTTCACCGCA
>JBAPTX010000331.1:0-3524 GCA_049282375.1 Calditrichia bacterium | reverse complement strand
GGCAGTTATAGGCCATTGACTCGCCAATGACTATATGTTAACCACAAATAATCCTAGGCCACTCCCGAAAGAATCCCACTATATATATGATTTTTTTTTCTGTGGAGGTTACCGGGCCTTCAGTTTGACCAATTCTCTCTGCCATTCATACCAATTTTGCGGTTGGGTAAAGTCCTTTTCTTTATTATGTTTGGGGCTGTGTTTATGGAGTTGAATCCTTATCTCATACAGTTTGGTTCAAACGGTAAAATGGAGGTATGGAACATGAAACTTTCATTTGAAGGGATATCCGATGAATGTTAGAGACCAGTTTTCCAAATATTTTACCGTGGCCGAGGCAATCCAGGTGCTTCACGGGCAGTATCCGCTGATCCGGGAAATGGTGGATATCAGCCGGATCCTTAAAGAGAAAAAACCGGCTGTTTCAAAATTGAAAATTATTGAAAATATGGAACGGCTGACTGAGATTATCAATCTGCTGGGCAGGGAAGGCGTTCTGGTGAAGGGTGTGGAAGAGGGGCTGGTGGATTTCCCGCACTTCCGCCCGAATGGGGAGACGGTATTCCTGTGCTACCGATTAGGGGAGAAGTCGATTGAATTCTGGCATCCCATAGAAGGCGGATACCGGGCACGCCAGCCGCTGGAAGCGCTTTAAAATGTAATAAGAAAACTGCAGACAGCAGACGGCTGACTGCTCACTCATTGCAGACAGCACCTAAAAAATTGAAAAAAAGAAAAGGAAAAAGACCTATGGCTTCAAACAATTACGATTTTGATCTGGTAGTGATCGGTAGCGGTCCCGGCGGTTATGTAGCCGCAATCCGCGCATCCCAGCGCGGCCTTAAAACTGCGGTTGTGGAAAAGGACGCCCTCGGCGGCATCTGCCTGAACTGGGGCTGCATCCCTACAAAAGCGCTGCTGAAAAATGCGGAAATGATGCATGACTTCAACCGGGCGGCAGAATTCGGTTTTCAGGTGAAGGACCTTTCTTTCGATTTTGAAAAGATTATTCAACGCAGCCGCGAAGTGGCGGATGTGAATTCCCGCGGGGTGGAATTTCTTTTCAAAAAAAATAAAATTGAGCACATTGCCGGATTCGGGAAGCTGAAAGATGAACATACAGTGGCGGTTTTGAACGAAAAAGGCAGCGAAGAACGCTCCCTGAAGGCCCGCTTTATCATGATTGCCACCGGCGGGCGGGCGCGTTCTTTCCCGGGTGTACCCTTTGACGGTGAAAAGATTATCAGTTACAAAGAAGCTTTAATTTTAAAGAAAATGCCGAAAAAAATGGCGGTTATCGGCGCCGGGGCCATCGGTGTGGAATTCGCCTATTTTTATAATGCGTTCGGTGCCGAAGTGCACCTCATTGAAATGATGCCTAATATACTGCCGGTGGAAGATTCGGAAATTTCCGGGCAGTTGGAGCGCGCTTTCAAAAAACAGAAGATCAAACTCTACACCGCCAGCAAAGTGGAATCGCTGGAAAAAACCAAAGATGGCGTTAAACTGAAAGTCAGCGGCCAGAAAAAGCAGACGGAATTGGAATGCGATCTGGCGCTGGTAGCTGTTGGGGTGCAGGGGAATGTGGAAAATCTGGGTCTGGAGGAATTGAACATTCCGGTGGAGAAAACCGCCATTCAGGTGAAAGAGTTTTATCAGACAAAGGTTCAAAATATCTATGCCATCGGTGATGTGATCGGCGCGCCCTGGCTGGCCCATGTGGCATCTCACGAAGGCATTATCGCCGTAGAGCACATGGCCGGCAACAAGCCGCACCCGCTGAATTATCACAATGTGCCCGGCTGCACCTATTGCCATCCGCAGGTGGCCAGCATCGGGCTGACCGAAGATAAAGCCCGGGAGGCCGGATACGAGCTGAAAATCGGGAAATTCCCCTTCCGGGCCAGCGGCAAGGCACGTGCGGCCGGGGAAACCGATGGGCTGGTGAAATTGATTTTCGATGCCAAATACGGCGAGCTGCTGGGGGCTCACATTCTCGGCGCGGAAGCCACCGAACTGATTGCCGAACTGGGAATTGCCAAAGCGCTGGAAACCACCAATGTGGAATTGGAGAATACCATACATGCCCATCCCACCCTCAGCGAAGCCATCATGGAGGCGGCCGGGGATGCTTCAGGGGAAGCCATTCATATATAAATCCAGGAATTGGCAAAGGACAGTACCGGGTATGGGGAACCATTCTCTATTCCTATTTTACAAGATACGGATTTGAATAATATTTGTGGCCGGATTGTTCAAGATTGTCTGTAATCAGGCCGGCCATGCCGCCGGTGCAGTCCACCGGCTGATTAACTTTAAAAATGTAAAGGGCGTTGGAACATGAATAACGACAGGCACAAACAGGCCGTTTTATCGGAAGAAGAAATTGAAATTCAGGAGTGGCTGGAGTCCCTGGATTATGTGATTCAGCACGGAGGACCCGAGCGGGTTAAAAGAATACTGCACGAACTGCACCAGCGGACCTTTGCCGCCGGTATAAAAATTCCGTTCACCGCCAACACACCCTTTATTAATACCATTCCGGCCGGCGAAGAACCCAAATATCCCGGCAGCCGCGAAATTGAGCGGCGCATTAAGAGTATTATCCGGTGGAATGCCATGGCTATGGTAGTGCGGGCGAACCGGGTGGAGAACGGGATCGGCGGCCACATTTCGACTTATGCTTCTGCGGCCACACTGTATGAAGTGGGATTCAATCATTTTTTCCGCGCTTCCTCGGATGATTTCCCCGGCGATCTGATCTATTTTCAGGGGCATGCTTCTCCGGGTATTTATGCCCGGGCTTTTCTGGAGGGCCGTATTTCTGTTTCCGAACTGAAAAACTTCCGTCATGAAGCCCACACGGAAAAAGGACTGCCTTCCTATCCGCATCCCTGGCTTAAACCCGATTTCTGGCAGTTCCCCACGGTATCCATGGGGCTGGGGCCGATAATGGCCATTTATCAGGCCCGCTTCAACCGCTATCTGGAAGACCGCGGCCTGAAAAAACAGACGGATGATAAAGTATGGTGCTTTATGGGAGACGGAGAAACAGATGAACCGGAATCTCTGGGTTCCATCGCCCTGGCGGCGCGGGAAAAGCTGGACAACCTGATTTTTGTAATCAACTGCAACCTGCAGCGGCTGGATGGCCCGGTGCGCGGGAACGGCCGCATTATTCAGGAACTGGAAACCGTTTTCCGCGGCGCCGGCTGGAATGTCATCAAAGTGATCTGGGGCAGTGACTGGGATGAGCTGCTGCAGAAAGATGAAGACGGGCTGCTGGTGAAACGCATGAGCGAGGCGGTGGACGGCGATTATCAGAATTACATCGTGCGCGGCGGGGATTACATCCGCAAGCATTTTTTCGGGAAAGATCCGCGGCTGTTAAAAATGGTCGAACACATGTCCGATGAACAGCTTGCAAAACTGCGGCTGGGCGGTCACGATCCTGAAAAAGTATATGCGGCATTCAAAGCTGCCACCCATCACCGGGGAGCGCCCACGGTGATTCTGGCACGCAC
>JBAPTX010000330.1:0-5598 GCA_049282375.1 Calditrichia bacterium | reverse complement strand
TCAATTATTATTAAAAAGTCAACATTTATCAGACAGCCGCTTCCCGGGTTCACTACACAAATAGTAGGGTTGCGCCTATTTTACCCGCGCTGTCTTGTGAATTATGTTTGGCGAAACAATAAAAACGGGAATGATGATCCGGGTTCATTCCCGTTCAAATAAACAGCAGGAGGGTTGAAAAATGAAAAAGTCAGCCATCATCTTGATAACAGGTTTGTTTCTGGCGGTATTGAATCCTGTTGCCGCACAGCAGACCGATGTAAAAGCAGAAAAAGACAGCAGTAAGTACCATAAATGGGATCAGAAAAAGTCTTCCAAAACAGACAAATCTGATTACGACTGGAAAGCCGGGCAAAACCGCCTCTCTGATGCGGAAAGTGTTTCCAATGTTAAAACAATGCTCGGCCTCGGTATTTCTGATAGAACCGGCAAAGATATCGGGAAAATTGAAGATTTGATGATTGATACCCGGAGCGGCCGCATTCAGTATGCCATTTTATCCTTTGATGGGTATCAGGACACCAATGGAAAATATTATGCGGTTCCCTACAGAAACCTGGATATTGCCGGTCGGGAAAACCGGGTGATTTTAGATGTAAACCGTAACGACATCACCGAGGCACCGGGATTTAATAGAACCAACTGGCCGCAAAACGGAACCGACGAATGGCAGAGGGGAGTGGATGAGTACTGGCAGAACCACGGAAACCGGCCCCATAAATATCTGGAAAATGATAAATACCGGCAGGACCGGAAAAAGAATGAAATAGAGTAAGTCTTAAAAGGCTTCCGCTGTTTTCATTTGCTTTGCCGCTTTACCGGATGGAGTAAAATGTTTATTTGAGCAGAATAGAAAAAAATTCAGGTAATTTTTTGCCCGCAGCAACCCGGATGCTGCGGGTTTTTTGTTGGAGCGCGGGGCCGGGCAGGCCCTTATCAATGCCAGTATTCTTCTTTACTTTCAACTATTTATTCTGTACACTATTTACCGCTATATCATCCGCAGGCGAAGAAATTATTCACGATGCGGTTTTGCCAGTGAGGCCCCTTTTTATCTAATTAATTAACAGGAAAAAAACATGGCGACTAAAAAGTCAGCAAAGTCAAAAGAAAAAAAAACCCGTTCCGGCACCTATATCGCGGCACTGGGAGCTTCCGCCGGCGGCCTGGAATCATTGGAAACATTTTTTTCTGCCGTGCCGGATAACAGTGATATTGCTTATGTGGTGATTACCCACATGGAGCCGACTAGTGTAAGTCTGCTGCCCGATCTGCTTCAGAAAAAAACAACGATGAAAGTTTTGCAGGTTAAGAACCGGACAATCATCAAACCTGATCATGTGTATGTCATTCCCCCTGACCATAATTTGAGGATCAGCAGGGGAGTTCTGTACCTGGAAAAACGGGATGGTGAGAAGCCGCCGACACCGATTAATCATTTTTTCCGGTCGCTGGCGGAAGATCAGAAAGAACATGCGATTGGGGTGGTCCTTTCCGGAATGGGAACGGACGGCACTATTGGCCTGAAGGCCATTAAAGAAAATTTGGGATTAATCATTGCCCAGGATCCGGATTCGGCCCGATACAAAAGCATGACCCGCAGCGCAATTGATACCGGGATAATTGACTATGTGCTTCACCCGGAAAATATGCCGGAAAAAATATTGCGTTATATTAAGCATGACAGGGACCATCTGGCGATGAAAGAAGCCGCAAAAGAGGAAGATGAATCCACTTTTAAAAGGCTCCTTTATTTCTTAACAGCGAAGAGCGGGTACGATTTTTCCAACTATAAGCGGAATACCATTATCCGCCGTATCCGTCGCCGGATGAGCATACACCAGATCGAATCCATGAACCGTTACCTGCATTATGTGCAGGAAAATCCCCATGAAATTAATGGGTTGTTTAAGGAGCTGCTGATCAGTGTTACCAATTTTTTCCGGGATCCCGAAGCATTCCAGATTATAAAAGATGATGTTTTCCCGGAGTTGTTTGATGACAAGCCGGAAGGCTATAAAATCCGCATTTGGGTGCCGGGTGTTGCCACCGGGGAGGAGGCTTATTCCATTGCCATGGTCCTGAAAGAGTATATGGAGGAAAATCAGAAAGATTTTGATGTGCAGATTTTTGCCACCGATATCGATGAAGATTCGGTGGAAACCGCACGTGCCGGTGTATATCCTTCCAGTATTTCTCAGGATGTAAGTGAAAGTCGGCTGAAGCAGTTTTTCGAAAAGGATGGTAATGCCTTCCGTATCAACAGCGAAATCCGCGAAATGATTATTTTTGCCTCCCAGAATTTGATCAAGGACCCGCCCTTTACCAGGCTGGATTATATTTGCTGCCGGAATTTGCTGATATATCTGGATTATACGATTCAGAAAAAGGTAATGCCTTTGTTCCATTACAGTCTGAAACCAGGTGGAATATTGTTCCTGGGGTCGTCCGAATCGGTGGGCGAGTTTACCGATCTGTTCGAAGCAGTAAATTCAAAATGGAAGATATTCCGCAGAAAACATAACAGCGAAGCCGTTCACCCTATCATTGATTTCCCGCTGACCAGTTCCGGGGAAGCTGCCCGCCGGCCGCAAACCCGTCAATACAGCGGCCCGGGCCTGGCTGAACTTACCGCCGGTATTCTTTTGGATGAATACGCGCCGGCTGCCGTGGTAGTGGATAAAAATGGGGATATTATTTACATTCAGGGCCGGACCGGTAAATACCTGGAGCATGCCCCCGGCAAACCCAGCAATAATATTAAAGATTTGGCACGCGAGGGCCTGAATATTCATTTACCCGCAGCCCTGCGGATTTCATCTTCGAAGAAAGAAGAGGTCAGGCGAAATGGGGTACGGGTAAAAACAAACGGAAATGATCAGCTCATCAATTTAGTTGTCCGGCCCTTGCAGGAAGCCAAAGCAATGGATGGCCTGTTTTTAGTCAAATTTGAAGATATTGATTTCGATAAAAATAGAGCCATAAAAACTGACAGTAAATCGGAAGATCAGGAAGCTTTTAACCATTTAGAGCTTGAACTTAAGGACACTAAAGAAAGCTTGCAGACAACCATTGAAGAACTGGAAACATCCAACGAAGAATTGAAGTCCATGAATGAAGAATACCAGTCTACCAACGAAGAATTAAAAAGTGCAAATGAGGAGCTGGAGACCTCCCGGGAGGAACTGCAATCGCTGAATGAGGAACTGGCAACGGTTAATTCCGAGCTTCAGGAAAAAATTGAAAAGCTGAGAACCGCTCATGAAGAGATGCAGGTGTTAATGGACAGTCTGGATATCCCCACCATCTTTCTGGATAAAAACCTGTGTATCAAAAGATACACTTACCAGGCGACGGAGCTGATAAATCTGCTTGATAAGGATATTGGCCGCCCGCTGCACCACATTTCCACCAACATGGAAAACGGATTCATATTCGAAGATGCCCAGGAGGTGTTTAATACCTCCACCCCTCTGCAGAGAGAAGTCCGTGATAAAAAGGGGCGCTGGTTTTTAAAGAGAACAGTAAAATATCGCTTGCCGCAGGAAGATGAGGCCGGAGTGGCCATCAGTTTTCTTAACATTCACAACTTGCAGAGGGTCGAAGAAATATTAAGTATAAATAAACAATCCCTTCTGTATGCGGAAAACATTGTGGAAATGGTAAGGGAGCCTTTTATCATTTTAAACAGAGAATTTGAAATCCTTTCGGCAAATAAGGTATATTACAGTACCTTTAAAAGCAGCCCGGAGAATACAGAAGGCAAAAATTTATTTGAAGTTGAAGGCGGCATGTGGGATATCCCCGGGCTTCACCAGTTGCTGGAAGAAATATTGCCCCACAATAAAAGCGTGAATGACTTTGTGGTGGAGCATAATTTCCCGGAGACAGGGTACCGCAAGATGATACTGAATGCCCGCCAGATTATCTTGCATGGCGAGTTTATGGACCGCATCCTGTTGGGAATCCGGATTTGAACGGGAAAGAATTAGCCAGGATTTGATCAAACCTATACAAGCAAAAAACCACAATATGCAGAAACTTAGTGTAACAATGAACAATATTTATACTGATAAATATAATAAAATAAATATAATTCAGCGATTCAGCCTAAGCAGTCTTGTTCTTTTATATATCTCTTTTAAAAATTTAAGAGGTTGGGAATGGATATTAAAAACCAGGATTTTGAAAAATTGAGAAAGCAGGCAGAAGAACTGCTGCCGGAATCGGATGAGCCGGATGAAGAGATTAAAAGACTGATTTATGAAAATAAGGTTTATCAGACAGAGCTGGAATTACAGAATGAAGAATTGCGCAACTCCCAGCAGAGTCTGCAAGCCTCCCGCGACCGCTATTACGATCTTTATGACCTTGCCCCGGTAGGTTATTTCACTGTTAACCAAAAAGGTTTAATTACCGAAGTTAATTTAACCGCCTGCAGTATGCTGGGGCGATCCCGGCATATGCTGAAAAACAGAATGGCATTTATTCGCCTTATTGAAGAAGAAAATGTAGATGAATACCTGCAGTTTAAAGAAAGGGTCTCTAGAACCCGGCAATCTGCAACAGTAGAACTCAGTTTAAAAAGGAAGTCACCCGGCGCCCTGCATGTACAGCTTTCCGGTTCTTTTGTGCAGGATCAAGATAATCCGGAGGGTTTAATTCGGATTGCCATTATTGATATTACCGCTCAAAAAAGTGCAGAAACGGCATATAAGGCAAGTGAACGGAAATTTCAAATTCTGGCGGAATCCGCTGCCAACCTGATCGGCATTATTCAGGAAGAAAAACTGGTTTATGTTAACCCCTATGTTAAAAAAATATTCGGCTACACTCCCCAGGAAATAAAAAAACTGGACGTAAAAGAATTAATCCATCCGGATTTTCAAACCTTTTTAGTAAATGAATTACAAAAAAACCTGAAAGGTGATGAGGCGAACAGGCGCTATGAGTTTAAGGTGATAACAAAAAATAAAGAGATACGATGGCTGGACATGGCTGTTGCCCGGGTGGAATACGAAAATAAACCGGCCATCATCATTTCGGCTGTAGATGTTACCGAACGGCACCGTGTGGAAGAAGATTTGAAACATGCCCGTGATGAGATGGAGCACCGGGTGGAGGAGCGCACCAGGGAACTGGCCAGAGCCAATGAAAACCTGCAGGATGAAATTCTGGAAAGAAAACAGATGGAAGTTGTTTTAAAGGATTACACCGAGAAGCTGGAGCAGATTAATCAGGAATTGAAAGATTTTGCCTTTATGGCTTCCCACGATCTGCGGGAGCCCCTTCGCAAGATTTCTCACTTTGCCGAAATTATTAACAGAAAATATTCCTCCGGAATGGATGACGTGGTTCTGGATTATTTCCGGCGCATGAAAAAAGCGGCACTTCAGATGCGGCACTTAATTGATGATTTATTAAAATACTCGCAGGCCTCCCGCAGCGAACTGGTCTTTACTGAGGTCGATTTAAATGAGGTGGTCAGGCTGGCCCTGGACGATCTGGAATATATGATTGAGAGAGAAAATGCCACAGTGGTTTGCGATCCTTTAATTTCAGTAAGGGGGGATCTGCGGCAGTTGCAGCAACTGTTCC
>JBAPTX010000329.1:0-4474 GCA_049282375.1 Calditrichia bacterium | reverse complement strand
AGTTTACGCACTCCGTCATAAAGCAGAAAATATTCTTTCGCCTGCCGGGTGAGCAGGCGGTTCAGCTTTTCTATTTCATTTAAACGGATTTCAAGTTCTGTGAATTTATTTTCTATTTCGCTTAAAGAGTGCGTCATCATATTTTATAGTTGTTTTGTTTTTCGCAAATATAAAGGAGAACGGGATAATCAAACAACAATTAGTTTAAAAATATGGAACTTTTTTAAAAGAATAAGAACCGCAGATTAACCCCGTCTCCATCCCTGACCATCCCTAAAAATTTTAATTTCTATTATCCCTTCTCCTGGAGGAGACGGGGAAGGAGAGCCTGAGAGCCATAGGTTCCGGGATCGTGCCGGGGTTAGGTTTAAGGTTCGTAGAGGGAAGAACACTCCGGCAATATTGCATTACAAAATCACACGCGCTTAAATATCGTGAAGCGCAGCGCAACTTTGGGTCTTTGCGGCTTTGTGTGAAATAAATTTTATCATTTTTCTCACCATACATCCGGCACAATAGCCGCTGCTTCAGATAATGGTACTGCTTTAAATTCAATTTGACTTCCCCGGCGGCAGGGCATAAATTTGCCCTGCCTTTTTCGGGGCTGTAGCTCAGTTGGGAGAGCGCTAGAATCGCACTCTAGAGGCCAGGGGTTCGACTCCCCTCAGCTCCACAACATGAGGGAAAGTGAAAAGGAAAAAGATTTACGCACGATCCCCGGGATCACCTGTTTCATCCTTTTCGCATTGACCTTTTGACTTTAAATGCCAGGTCCCACGCAATAGGACAGTACCGAACCCCGTCAGGTCCGGAAGGAAGCAGCGGTAGGTATTTGGACTATGTGCCGTGGGGTTACCTGGCATTTTTTATATTGACTAAATTTTAATGATACTTGCAGCAGACCGGATTATACTCTTCATACCGGCTCAAATTCATAGTGCATACCGGATAACAGCCGGATATTATTCTTTACCATACGCATTTGCCTGTATTTTGCAGAAAAAAAATATGGTTTTAGCCGGATAAGACATTTAAAATAGTTTTTCGGAAGGGATATTCCGTTTCAGAAAAATACAATAAAAAGGAGTAAGACAAGTGAAAGCTGCAAAACGTATCTGGCCGATGTTCTTTTTTGTTACCTTCTTCACGCTTATCTATGCCCAGGATCCCTGCCAAGAAGCCGGGCCGGGCTGCCGCCCGATTACTCAGGCGGAAAAGGCTGCATTTCAGGAAAGGATACTGGCAGTAAAGGCGCTTCTGCCGGTTCCTGATCCGGCAGTATATGAAGATGACGGTATGGATGAAGCCGGCAGCATGCCCTTCATTGCAGACGCTGCATATCCAGAAGCGGTTCTGGTTGGTTTGAGCTGGCCGGAAGGCTGCTTCCCCCCTGACCCTCATAACACCCTTTATTTTGCCTACCGGAAAAAACCGGACGGCAGTAAAACAGCCGGTAAAACCTTTGACCCGATCGCTGCAATGGCAGAATTTGAAAACCGGATAGAAGTAAGCGTGCGGCTGTTGCCCCATTCATACCTGACCTATGAATTTGACTACTCCGGCGGCACCAATATTGAAAAAAATGATACATTTCTATACTGGGAAACCGGAGAGGATAACCTGGATCTGCACATGATTTTCGGGGCACGCACCGGCCGGGAAGAAGAAACGATGATGGTTGATCAGGCATCTCCGGAATTCGCACCGGTTAAATCAATGGAACTTTTGATTACCGGGCCAAAAGCAGATGTTTTAAAATTAAAAAAACAGATCAACCGGCAGGCTTTGGCGGGGCTTATCGGGCCGGTAATCAAATAGCGGCATTTCCATAAAAATGCTTTTGTACCGCTAAGATGAAGCCCGGGAATATCATTGAATTATCTTTCCCGGTCCCGGCAAAGCCGCCCCCGGGTAAATATTGCGGGGATGAAAATCCGGAACACTGGCTGAAAGCCTGATTATCAACCCCTTTAAATAAGGAAATAATTATGAATAGCAGCAATCACGGTAAGAAACCGCTGACACCGGAAGAGCAGGAAGACCTGCTGGGAATTTTGAAAGAGCGCTTTCAGAAAAATATGAACCGCCATAAAGATATTGAATGGCCGGACCTGCAGGCAAGGCTGGAAGCAAATCCGGAGAAATTATGGCCGCTGAGTGAGATGGAAAGAACCGGGGGCGAGCCGGATGTTGTCGCTCATGATAAAAAGAGCGGCGGTTACATTTTTTATGACTGCTCTGCAGAAAGCCCCCAAGGCCGCAGAAGCCTCTGTTACGACAGGGAAGCCCTGTTGTCCAGGAAAAAACATAATCCCCAATCCAGTGCTGTGGAAATGGCCGCCGCCATGGGAATAGAACTTTTAACGGAAGCGGAGTACCGGGAGCTGCAGAAAAGCGGAGAATTCGACAGCAGAACCTCCAGTTGGGTGAAAACTCCGGATGATATCAGAAAACAGGGCGGCGCTGTTTTTTGCGACCGCCGCTACGGCCATGTTTTCCTTTATCACAATGGTGCGGAATCTTATTATGCTTCCCGCGGATTCCGGGGTTTGCTGAAGGTCTGAAATCTTCCGGATTGTTCGGTTATAACCGCCGGTTTTGATGGTGGAAACTGATTATCACCGCGGGCTTCCCCGGGGGGGCGGCTGTGCCAGGGCCATGGTTCCGGAATCACAAAATAACGCTTTGCTCAAAACAGGAACGGTAATGCCGGAAATTATCACTTTAAAACTGCTGTTTCTGGTGGGATTTACCCTGCATAACCTGGAAGAAGCCCTGTGGCTGCCCGGCTGGTCCGCCAATGCCGGAAAATGGCAGCGGCCGCTGGACAGGAATTCATTCATTTTTGCGCTGATCATCATTACCCTTCTCGGATATTTGATTACCCTGGCGGATATTCTGGACGGGCAAACCGGTAACTTCATTCATTACCTTTTTTTGGGTTTTGCGGGGATGATGGGATTGAATGCCGTCTTTCCGCACCTGGCGGCAACCCTTCTGTTAAAGAAATATGCACCCGGCCTTCTGACCGGCCTGTTGCTGAACCTGCCTTTATCGTTGATCCTGATTATTCATTCCCTGCAAAACGGGGCACGTCTTTCCATTTTGCTGCCGGCCGTTATTCTGGTCAGCGGTCTGGTGTTGTTTTCCCTGAAATACCTGTTCAGATTCGGGGGAAAAATAAGCGCCGTTTTCAGCAGGGAAGGGGATCCGGGCTGAAGCCCCGCTAATTTCCAGGATCGCGGCTGTGAAATTGGCGGGATCAAAGCAGTGGTATATTCCGGATTAACCCGTTTTGTCTTATAGTCTCCTGAGATAAGCTGCCATGGACTTCAGCATCTGAAAATGAATAAACATAAATTACCCTCCGCATTCTGATTATTTTCATTCCGGAAAATGCACGGCGGTATTCTATATTTTTCCGGCTGCCGGGTATTTCCCCGGCATCTTCTGTATGCCCTTATTTTAAAGGAGTATTTAATCCCGCTGAAGATTTGAAAAAAACATCCTTATTTTTTTTAAAAAACATCAGCATATTTTCAGGAAAACATTTGCATATTTTCAGGAAAACATCTCCATATTTTTCTGATTTTCTCCGGATGTTTCAGGCGGCAGTTCAAAAGAGTATTTCCGCACCATTTTCAGAAAAAACCGTTTTGTATATATATCAGTAATAGCTGATAAAATATATTTACAGTTTAACGATCATTATTATTAATGAGAATTCGAGCGCAGAACCGCCGCTGCGGGGCACACACCGGATGAAATCAGAAAACAGGGCGGGGCGGTCTTTTGCGGCCGCCGCTGCCGACAGGCCTTCCTGTACCACAACAATGCAAAATGCGGTTATGCCTTTGCAGGTTTCCGCGTCCTGTTCAGAGTCTGAGTTTTCGCTCCCGCAGGCTGCCCGGCGGCGGGTTTGCTGCAGGAAAAGAAAGTTCCCGGTTGCAGGGACAATAAACGGCCGGGGCGGCCTGTCCGGAACAGCAATGCCGGAAATTAAAATCATCTTCGTATAACGGGGCCAATATTTTTAAACCGCCTGAAATTACCCTTGACATTTTCAGTGTAAACATCTACATTTCTATCAATTCAAAATATTGGTTATTTAAAAGCATATAAGACAGGAAAATAGAAGATTCAGGAAAACCCGCAAGTTTGGAATCGCCGGCTATTGCGCTTTTAAGATAGATGCTGTAAAGGATGCTTTAAACCGCAGAATGGGGAAAGGGATTTTTCCGGCAGGGTAGCCGGTTTGTGCTTTTTTTCAGTCATCAAACATCCGGGGTAACCTGCCCCCCTGTTTTGAGGTGGCGGAGCTTTGTACAATATATTTAACTTGAAAATGGAAGGTTCGTTGTACGCGTTCACATTCTACTCAAAATCCAACGGACTGATCATCTCTCCTGGCGACTGGCTTTTCAAAGTATGCGTATAGATCATGGTCGTTCGCACATCGCTGTGTCCCAACAAC
>JBAPTX010000328.1:0-9812 GCA_049282375.1 Calditrichia bacterium | reverse complement strand
CAAATGTGATCGACTCCAGCGTATTGCCCTGCGGCAGCGGGTTCTGCCAGTACCAGCGGGACTGACTTTCGGCAGGCTGGACGGTTAAAAAGAAGGCAGCGAGCAAGAATATAAATTTTATTTTCATTTCAGGTTCCTCAACTATTTTGTGTGAAAAAGTCATTCCGCCGGCAGGCGCAAATCAGCTAGTGACCGGGTGATATTATGTGGGATTCTCAGCGCAGCAGCATCATTTTTCGCACTGCCGTAAAATCCCCTGCCGTAACCCGGTAGAAATAAATACCACTGCCCACCGGCTGCCCGGAATCATTTTTCCCATCCCAGACCATCTGATGCAGTCCTGCCGATTGCCGTCCGGCAGCCAGGGTGCTGACCTGCTGAGCCAGTGAGTTATAGATTACAATTGTCACCTGCTGTGCAACCGGCAAGGCATAGCTTATTATTGTGGCCGGATTAAAAGGATTTGGATAATTCTGAAGCACCTGATATCCGGCGATGGGAGCAGGCGATTCAGAAATTCCAACGACGGATAAGGGCATCACCCAGATCGCATCATTGTCAGAAAAAAAATCGGTATCCGCATCCGTCATATAAACCAGGCCTCTGCTCTGATCAATTGCGACATCCCGTGGATTTGCGAACAGGGATTGCAGCGGAATTGTCAGAGTGGTATCCAGCGCAGCCGGCAGAAATATCATGCAGGAGGCGCCTCCGCCGGCACCGCCTCCGCCGCCCCACCCACTGGCCACATAAAAATTGCCCGCATTATCGCTCGTCATCCCGCGGGAGGAAAAACTCTGATAAGGATCAAACAAATAGACCGGGACCTGATTTTGATTCTCAGGATAATCAACTCCGAATGCAACAGGCTGATCAATATTGGCGATATCTCCCCAACCCAGGGTTGTCAGCACCGTTCCCTGGGTATTGACGGCAACCCCGTGCGGCGAATTATCCAGGGGTGAAAGCAGAGCGCCGGAGGTGACGATAACCCTGGCTGACTGCAACGTTTGATTATTCAGTCTGATTCTCAGGATAAAATGGTAGGTTATATAAAATCCAGCCACAAAAATGTCCAGTTGATTTCCCCGGTACAGAAAATCAAAATCCCCATAGATTGCATTCTGCGGATTAAGCGGAACGGGAAACGACTGGCCCAGGGAAATATCATAGATTTGGCTGGTGTTAATATTCATTGCTGAAATATCAAGAAAAGGTGTGTAGGAAAAATCAGCCGGATCAATCAGATAAAACTGTTTGTCAATCAGCATCCATATCCGGTTCATCTGACCATCAAATTTCATTCTGCCTGTATTGGAATAGATTACCTGATTCAGGACAGAACCAGTAGCAGAGTAACGGGTTACGAACTCCTGAAATGTATTATTAGGGTCCACCGAAGCAACTACCGGATACCCTGAAAGGTCCGTGCAAATTCCCTCCGGGAGGTAAGAGCTTTTAAATCTGGTGAAATTGAACATCCCATTTTCTGCAAATCCATTCTGGCAGAGCATCAAAATTATGATAGCAAGTACAACTGATTTCATGAATTTTCTCCATAATTTAAACTTCAACTATCTCCCGGCTTCTAACTTCCGGTTACCGCAGCAGCATCATTTTGCGCACTGAGGTAAAATCCCCGGCCGTTACCCGGTAGAAATAAATTCCGCTGCCCACCGGCTGATTCCCGTTATTGGTCCCATTCCATACCACTTGATGCTGGCCGGCTTTCAGCGGCTCCGAAACCAGCGTTTTAATCTGCTGACCGAGTGTATTAAAGACCACGATTTCAACCTTCCCGTTCGCGGGAAGGGTGAAGCGGATTTCGGTTGAAGGATTAAACGGATTGGGATAATTCTGAGCGACATCAAAATGATGCGCAATTTTTTCCGGCTGAATCAGTCTGAGTGCGGCTACCTGCGGATTACTGATTACAATTTCTTCCCCGGCCTGCAAATGATATTCCCGTGCGCTTTCGAAGGCGGATATTTCCTGCAGCCGGCATTCACCTGCATTTTCAGACAGCCGTATTGTCACCGGATAACGGGATGACTGAATTTGGATCAGCGGGTCTTCCGCCTTTTGGGCCACATAAGCATCGTTGCTGAAGCGGGCATCGAATGCGCCGGCGGGCGGAAGCGGGGGCAGGCTGAAGCCGGCAGCAGTCTGTGCATTCATTTTATCCGCGTTAAAATAGAGATTTTGAGAGGCGCCGGAAGCATCACTCAGAATCAGGTGCGGGAGCGTGCTCACCTCCGGCAGACCGGCCAGTTTCCGGCGCAGTTCAGTATTTTCTTTTGAACTATTGCTCAGGGTGACTGTACCGGCGCCGCTGGTTTTCAGCCAGTAGCCCTGCCCCTGCTCAATTGTTGTGCTGACCTGATAAGCGCCGTCAAATTTGTAGAGTGTGCCGGGAATGATGAGATTTCCCGGGTCGTTTACGGCAGTAAGCGGCACATCGGCAGAAATCCCGGATATCATATTCCAGCCGTTACGCAGCTCCAACTCCTGATACATAAACGGCATTCCGGTTACCGGCACTGTTTCCCCTGCCGGAAATTTGATCCAGTAGCCATTTCCGGTCTCCAGCGTATCCACCTGATTGTAGCTTCCGCTCCAGCCATAACAGGTATTGGCAATTGCATTGGGGAAGAGGGTTTGATAGCGGGCATTGGCAACGGACAAGGGAAGCCCTATCATATTCCAGTTATTCAGAATTTGCTGGTTAAAGCTGATGGTCTGTCCCACATTCAGCGTTACCGGAATAATCAATTCTCCCTCATCGGGATCGTTGCTGGTAATGACCAGCTCAGCCTGGTAAGTTCCGGCTGCCATCCCGGCGGCATCCGCCTGAATATGAATAAATTGGCTGAAACCGGCGGAAATATGGCCGTTTTCCGGCAATGAGGACAGCCAGGTGCAGGGCTGTGGTGCGTTGGCAAAAATGCCGTACCCGCGCACCATCCAGTTGCCGGGCATCCCCAGATTATCAATCAGGCTCCAGAGGCCGGGAGCAGGCAGTGCCGGCGGATTTCCCGGACCCCCTGCATAAGCGCCAAACCAGGACCGCTGCTGAGTGGTGGTCTGATCTTCCAGTGCCGGCCGGGTGCCGGCAGCAACGGCGGCTGTCCGGTTCACCACCGCAATCAGCACATCGCCGGGACCGTTCAAAGTTACCGGCGGTAAGGTGTACTGCGAAAAGATTAATCCATCCACTGCCTGCACCTGACAACCGGTTTTGGAAGCCAGGAAATTGGCATTGGTTCCGGGATCGCCATCGCCGTCTGTATCTTCGTAGATATAAATATCCACCAGTTCACCCACATTCACACCGCTGCCGCCCCAGAAATCCACATGCACTTCAGTAAGCTGGAAGGGAAAATCGGAGGATGCCGGGGTGAACCGGTTCAGCCAGAGAACCTGCCCGCCACTGGTCAGGCCCACTACATTTTCAGGATACCCATCATCCAGTACCAGATTAATATCTGCATCGGCTGCCGGTGGAAACTGCAGATGGCTGCCGGTTTTCAGTTCAACCGGAGCGGCTGCCACCCGCCTGTCAGGATTATTTTCGTTCATTTTGCTGCCGGATAGTTCTGCCGGCTCCAATTGATCCAGCGCCAGTTCAACAGTTACATCGCGATCTTCCATTTCCCAGATCAATTTCTGAGCGCCGCCGGGAGCGGTGTTGGAAATCATAAACATGCGTTCGGTTTTGCCGTTCAGCGGCACATTGAAAGTTATTGCAGGAGTACATACTGCAATATCCGGCGGGTCTGTAACCGGGGCACTGTACAGACGGGCGCTCAAATCCACCTCCATGCCGGTGCCAAGCCCGATGGCCTCCCAGGCTCCCTGGCTGGTGTAACTGACCCAGCATTTGCCGCTTTCAATAACGGGATCTGCGTAGCCCGGCATGTATGCCTCGATCGGAATTGGATAGCCCCAACCGGGGGTGGTGTATTTTATTTTCAGATAAATATCGTTGCCGCTGCCCGGATAAATAGGAGCGGGCAGATCAAAGGTCACATACCCCGGATAATCACAATGCTGTCCGGTTAATTCTCCCATTAAACCGGAGAGATTCGTCCCGTTAAAATTGTCATATATCCAAAACGAGACTTCATTATCGCCTAATCCGCCCAGCCAGGTTGCCACACGGGTAATCGGCTGGTTATCGCTTGTGGTGAACTTGATCAGTCCATAGGCGCTTTCCTGATTATAGCCGTTAGCCATCAATCCGCCTAAATCATCATAATAGTACAATCTGGAGCCGGGAACATATGGATCTCTGTTTGGCCACGCCGCTACCTGAGTTAATGCGGCAGAGTCATAGTAGGAGAGATAAAAGAAGCCCGATTCCCCCCATCCAGTGCCGTAACTGTTCCGTACAATCCAGGCGCCCGGCTGCGAAGCGCCGGTAACTTTGTTATCGTCCCAGCCGGCCACTAAGATGCAGTGATTGGTTTCAATCCGTTGTCCGCCGTAAAAATAAGTATGATTCGCCGGATTATAGTAGCTGTTATCAAAGTACATGTGCGTGAAAAGCGCACCATACGCCAGCAGATTCTGTTTGGTGCTGTTGATGGCGGAATCAATGCTCACCAGTGTTTGTCCGGGGATCATCAGCAGGTCGGTAATATTGGCAATGGGCGGCAGTACCGGGCTGGTGGTACCATTGGGATCATAGGGATCATCCGCTTCCAGGACCGGCCCCATAAAAGTTGAGAAATAGGAAGTTGCCATTACTTCATTACCGCCGCCGTTGTTGGGGTCGAATAAATAATTGTGACGGTTTTTCAGATTATTTTCTGACAAATCATAAGGTCCCAGCCCCAGCCGCAGCCAGTTGGATTCAACAGAACCCATGGCGGCAAAAGCCCAGCAGGTGCCGGCGTTCAACTGATTTTTAACCGGAGTGAGCAGCCCTTCATTTCGCAGATCATACACCGGCGGCAAATCATATCGCATCTGGAAATCCGCCGGCAGTCTGGAGGCGTACTGCATCGGCGGGGGAATATAGCCCAACGGCATTCCATTCCTCGTACGGGTCACATCCTCTCCCCTGTTAAGGCGTTCCATATACTTTATAAAATCGGGGTTGAGGGGAGCCATTTCCAATTTCGGCGGCTCCGCATAAACCAGCGACCACAGCAGAAAACAGGTGAATAATAGTACTAAAGACTTCATTTTTAAACCCTCCGGTATAAGTAAATAATTGGTCGAGACCAGAACACCGCTCTATTAATAAATGCGTATTTTCTTGAAAGGAGGGATCATATTACGGCTGGCATTCCCATATAATATGAAAATGATCTGAGTACAGTCTCAGTTTAAAAATAATATTTCAGCAGATATTTTAATTATCAGGGGCTGATCGCAGTCAGGGCTTGCTGAATGGCGGGCAGAAAATCCCGTGCCCCTTCCGAATTTTCTGATAATTCCCCGTTTTCCTTTAAATCGTTTAGCAGCTTAACTGCAGTATGCAAATGATCCGCGGCAATTCCGGGACGGTTTTCAGCCCGGCAAACTTCGGCAAGTTTATAATGGGCATAGGCTTCCAGTTGCCGGTCGTGAGACATGCGGCTGATACCGGCGGTCTGCCGGCGCAACTCAAGCGCTTCCTGATAAGCTTTCCGGCATAGAAGATACTTTTGACGACTGAACTGCATATCCCCTTCGCTGGTACGCACATAAGCAAGGGTGCGGCTGTAATCCGTATTTTCAGGCTCCAGAGCACGCAGATTTTCCAAAATATTTCCGGCGCTTTGTAAAAGTTTTTCCGCTTTCTTCAACTCGAACTGCCGGATAAAAACACCGGCCGCCAGATGAGAAATCTGTGCCATTTTCAACGAAATGGAGCTGCTGCTGATTCCCCTCGCCTGAAAATCTCTGCCGATACTCAACGCCAGCCAGTACATTTCCGAAGCCTCCTGCCAGTCAGATTCGGAATTCAAAATATTGGCAAGGGTGCCGTATCCACCCATCAGAGCCGTGGCGTATGGAACATTAAAGGGATCATTGTTCAATAAGCGCTGCTGAATGGAAATGGATTCCCGGTAAAGCGCCTTTGCCTCCGCAATATTATGCTCCTGCTCTGCGCACCAGCCGCAATTCTGCATGGAAATGGAAAGCGCCCGCAGCACCTGAACATTATTGGGCACCAACTGCCCGGTTTTTTTCCGGATTTCCAGCGCCTGCCGGTAGTGTATGCAGCTCTCTTCCACATGGCCGGAATAATAAAAATAATCGGCCAGCCGCTCCTGTGCTTTGGCATGCAGCTCACGGAACCGGATATTCTTTTTATCAATTTCAATCAGCCGCCGGGTAAGGTGAAAAGCCTGTTGATAAGCCATCGCAGCGCTGTCCAGCCGGCTCAGGTAAAACAGGGAGTTACCGGTTCCGAGGAAGGCTTCAGCACGCCATTCATTAAAATCCCCATCACCGGCGGAATTCACAGAATCCCGCTCACCTGCCTTTACTGCTTCCGAAAAAACCTGCAATGCCCTTTTATTATCCCCGGCAGCAGTATACGCATGCCCCTGTTCAACCAGCGCCGCGGTAAGAAGGGTGCGCTCCCGGCTGCCGGATGCGGGAATTTCTGTCAGCCGCAGTGCGTAATTAACGGCCCGCCCGGCATGGAGAAGACCGCTTTCGGCTTCCCCCAACAGGCGGTACGTCTGGGACATCATTCTTTCCGCTTCCACCTGCTGAACCGCCAGGCCATCAGCACCTGAAAAAACCGGATTGACTTCCTCATAAATATGGGCCGCCCGCTGCAGTAAACTGAGCCTGCTTTCCGTCGGCCCGCTCATTTTACTTAACCCCTCCGCCAGGTCAAATATCATGGTATTAGCCGTGCGGACCGCCAAATCCCGCTGGTGCCGGGCAATTTTATTTTGCCATAGCGCAGCGGTAATTCCTGTCAGAAGAGAAAGGATTACGATGGCCGCTCCCAAAACACCGCCCCAGTGGCGGCGGATAAATTTGCCGGAATAGTAGGAAAAAGTCGGTTTTCTGGCCTCAACCGGATGGCCCTGCAGATGGCGCCGGATATCTTCCGAGAAACGCTCTGCCGATATATAACGGTCGGCCGGATTTTTACGAAGGGCTTTCAGTAAAATGTTGCTTAAATCGCCGGAAATCTGCCGCTGCAGGATATCCGGGCGGGTCCGGCGCTGACGTGCAACCTGTTCGGGCGAAATGATTTCCGGGGAGAGACACTGGGTGCAGCTTTCCGTCAGCAAAACCACTTTACTGGGCCGGCGGGGTTCTTCTTCCTGAATAACCTTCTCGGTTTTGTAAACGGAACCGCTCCCGTACGGGTAGGGCCAATGGCCGGTCAGCAGCACGTAAAGGAGTACTCCCAGTGAATAAATATCACTGGCAGTGGTTACTGTTTCTCCCCGGGTCTGTTCGGGGCTGGCATATTCCGGGGTAAATAAGCGCTCCCCGGTACGGGTAACTGCCGGCAGTTCACTTAAACCGGGTTTAAGGAGTTTGGCAATCCCGAAATCCAGCAGTTTGGGTTCGCCGGCATCCGTCACCAGTATATTTCCCGGTTTTAAATCGCGATGTATTATCAGGTTTTGATGCGCGTATTGTACGGCGCTGCAGATTTTGCGAAACAGCATTAACCGCTGTTCAATGGTAAGCTTCCGGGAATCGCAATATTCAGTAACCGGTTGTCCTTCAATATATTCCATTACCAGAAACGGCAGGCCCTCTTCCGTAATTCCGCCATCCAGTAACCTGCAAATATTGGGATGCTCCAGATTGGCCAGGATCTGGCGCTCGCTCAGAAACCGGTAATGGAAATGGGAATTGAACAGACCCGCTTTTATGATTTTAACAGCGACGTTCTTCTCAAACTGCTGATCGGCCCTTTTCGCCAGAAAAACCATTCCCATCCCCCCGCTGCTGATTTCCTCCGATAACTGATAAGGGCCGATTCTTCTGCCGGATTCAAATGCAGAGATTTCTTTTTTAATAAAATCTTTTAGAAGGTCGCCACCGGTGGTTTTCAGGAAACCGCCCTGTGCTTCCATTTCCTGTGAAGATTTCAGCAGCGAAATAACTTCCCGGTAAATCTCCGGGTTGGAATGGCTGGCAATCCGTACATATTCCTTCTGCTTATCCGGCGGCAGTTCAAGCGCGTTATGAAAAATTTCTTCAATTTTATGCCAATTTTCCTGCATAGCTGCTAACCGCTTTCTTTTAATTCACGGTACAGCCATGCCCTGGCCATTTTCCATTCCCTTTTTATACTTGCGGGACTCAGCTCCATTAAGCGGGCGGTTTCATCTACTGTTAAACCGCAGAAAAACCGGTATTCCACCACCTGACCTTTGCGCGGATCGAGGCCGGATAACCGGGTCAGCGCCTCATCCAGCGCGAGGATTTCCCCGGCAAATTCGTTATCCAGCGCATGAATGCGGGTATTCAGTGTCAGGTTGCGAATGCCGCCGCCGCGTTTGGCTGCTTTGCGGGCCCGGGCATAATCTACCAGAATGCAGCGCATGGCCCGTGCGGCAATGGCAAAAAAATGAGAAGGATTCTGCCATTGAACATCCGGTTGTGACTTTAACTTCAGATAGGCTTCATGAACAAGTGCGGTTGTATTGAGGGTGTGTTTACGGTATTCACCCTGAATTTGCCGGTGGGCAATGGTATGCAGTTCCTGATACACCAGCGGAAGCAGGGCTTCCAGTCTTTCCTGTTCATCTGAACAGGAATTTTCCAGGGTATGACTCTGTTTAAAACGTTTTCCGGATTCGGATTCCATCTCGATAAAAAAACTGTAAAAATCAATCTATATGAAAATACAGGAAGATCCTGTAACTAAATGCTGCCAGACATCCGGATTATTTGAAATATCAGTTATAGCAATAATATAGAAAATATTTGAAGTATGCACAAATTTTGTGATGACGTTATCAAGCTAAATTCTCTTTTTTTAAGGAAAAATAAATTCTAAAGAGGCTTGCGTATGTGCTGTTGGACAGGTGGATTGATTGGGATGTTAAATCCGGGGAAGCAGCGGTTACTCGACCCCGGTAAGGACTGATTTGAAAATTTCCTGCAACGGTCTGTCAGCCTGCAATCCGGCTGTTATAAAACTGGCGGAATGCCTGCCAAATTTCATCGCGCACCCGGCGGAATTCGGCAAGTATTTCACTCCGGCTGCCGCGGGCCGCGGCGGGATCATCAAAGCCGATATGAAGCTGTTCACCGGTTTCCCCATGAAATACCGGACAATTTTCCCGCGCATGATCGCAAACCGTTATAACAAAGTCAAACGGTTCATCCAGATACTGATCCACATGCTGCGGACGATTTTGCGAAATATCAATTCCAACCTCTGCCATGACCTGAATTGCCAAGGGATGAACTTCAAGTGACGGCTGCGTCCCGGCGGAAAACACCGCCAGCCTTTCATCAAAGGACTTCAGAAAGCCTTCCGCCATCTGGCTGCGGCAGGAATTGCCGGTGCAAAGAATAAGAATTCTCTTGGATGTCTGATTATCTTTTTTCATCATTCCTTTTAATGTTGTTTTCGCCCGAAAATCCTCTTCGTGATTAAACCCGCGTTTCCAATTCCCTTATACCCTTTTACACCATTTTCTGAAACAAACTTCAGTAATCCACCCCGGGCTGTGCCTTAATACCCTGCTGGTAGGGATGTTTGATTTCCTGCATTTCCGTCACCAGATCGGCGGCTGCCATTATTTTCTGGGAAGCATTTCGTCCGGTAAACAACATGTGCAGGTGAGCGGGTCTTTCCCGGGCAACTTCCAGTACTTTCTCTTCAC
>JBAPTX010000327.1:0-7677 GCA_049282375.1 Calditrichia bacterium | reverse complement strand
GAAGGGAGTGGTAAGTGGTGCTTACCGGCCTGTTTCTGAAACCTTCAATATTCGAATCTTTGGAACCTGTTTCAGATTTCTGATAGTCTGTTTTCCACCCGCCGCTTTGTGTTAATTCATCTAATTAGTGACGGAAAGGGCATATATACTATAAAAACAGCTATTTGTGCAAAAAATGAAAACCCGTTCAACTTCACTTAATTAATTTTGAAAAGAGTGGCATCATAATTGTAAAAAATTCGTCAATAAAAGCGGCTGGAAAATTTTTATCTGTTTTTCTGATCTTTGCAGGGATTGTAATTTACCGGAGCGTTAAAGTTTTTGCATAATTAGCTCCGGAGAATGCTGCTGAATGAAATTTTTTTGGTTGTTAATGTTGATCCCGGTATTCTGTTCAGCGCAGGAGAAAATCCCACCGTCACTTGAAAATAAGAAGCAGATTATTCAGCCCTATTTTGAAACGGTTTATCTTTTTCCGGAAAATGTAATGGAAGACCCGCAGGTTTATGCCGGTTTGAGCAGGAAAACATTGGATCGCCTTTATATCAGCCCCGCTCTGTTTCCGCCATCAGGGGGCAGTGAGCGCGGTTATTTTTTTTATGTGGATGTAAAAGGCCATCGGGAAAAAATCACGGAAATCGAAAATACCAGCGGCTCCAACTGGATTTCCGGAGTAACTGCGCAGGATGGTTTGGACCGAATGACGGAATTGCCCCCCGGGACCGGGCATCTTGTTTCCGCTGCATTTCTGAGCAGTGCCGGTCAAACCGGATTTTCTTACGGCGGGACCTTTCAATATAACCGGGGGACGCTGGAGAGCGGGGACACCGGGAGTTCAGCGGGCAGCCTGCCGGTAATCCGTGCAGCCGTACAGCTCCCTGTTGAATGGCCGGAGCCGGCTTTCCGGAGTTATGCCGCCCGATTGTTCAGCGGCTGTTCCTTCGGTGCAAATTGGAAAGCCGGAATAACGGTTTCCGGTGTGCTTCAGACTTCGGAAACTGATTTGAATAAAATGGAAAACAGGAATTATCCGAATAACGGGCGCATCTATAATGACACAGAGGGCAGCAGAGGGTTTGATTACCGGCAAGGCGATGTGCAGGCGGGTCTAATCTGGTATCCTGCTGCCGGTCTCAGCAGCGGCGTCAGTGCCGGTTACCTTTACGGCAAGAACAGTCAATCCAGTCAGCTTGGGGCGGATTTCTTCAGCCATACCCTGTATTCGCAGGAAGGCGGATTTGTGGAACAAACCAGCTTTAGTGAGGATCATCAGCGGTGGGAGCGCACAGGCGGGGGATTTCTTGGCGGATTTCACATTAATGCCACCCTGCCCGGCCAAAAAAATCTACTGGGATTTATTAAGTATGCTCATCCGGTCATCAAAACCACCGCAAGTTCAGCAGTTTATGATTCCGCGCTAAGCAGTGAAGAATTGATTTTCGGCACCCTGATTTCCCGGCAGGCGGAGCAAAGCAGGAATACCCAGGTGCGGAATGGCAGAGGAGAGGAAGAATGGCATTCCTGGGAAGGGGGAGTGTATTTCAACTGGCAGGTCAGCCCGAATGTGAGGCTGGCGATGGGCGGCTACTTCCGCGATAAGCATTATTCCTTCCATACTGCTGAAGAAATGTTTTATGAGAATCATTTAGTCAGCAGCCGCAGCGGACTGGATACCACCTTTTCCGATCAATATCTGCTGCAGGAAAATGAACTGGAATTCCGGGATCGGAAAGATGAGTCCATCTGGCATTTTCCGCTGCAAATTAATTACGGGCTCAGTGACGGCTGGCAGCTAACCCTGGGGGTGGACCGCTGGTTTTCCGAATTCCGCTTCCGCGAAAGGCAGAGCCTGCTGCAGAGAAAAAGACTGGAAATTGTGAACGGACAGACTTCAAGCGATACCAATCTTTATCAGGAAAACGTATCCCCGCAGAAAATCCATACAGCGGACGGTACCGAACTGTATGCCGGGTTCGGCGCAGATTTATCAAATAGTGCACATTTTTTTGTGAAGGTGCGCCCCCGCTTAAAAGACCTTCTGCATGTGGAAGCCTGGGCAGCCGGGCTCCGGATGGAGTTTTAAATATGTGGCGCCGGTTTAAACAAAATACGATCAAACTGCGCATTATTCTGATATTCAGCATCATCAACATTCTGCTGGTGGTGGTTTTTGCCCGGCTGGGTTACCGGACGGTGTATCAGATTTACACCCATCAGCTTTCTGATCAGGTAAAAACGCTGGCGGCAATGACCGGCAGCCGGCTGGATGTGCGAAATTTGCCGCTGATTATTCCGCAGCCGCAGCAATCTATGGCCGCGGGGTATTATCAGAACTGGCTGCGGGAGCAGGTCGAACAGGCGGGTATTTCGGCAGCTTTCATTTTCGACAGCGATTACCGTATTCTGGTGCACAGCAGCGAAACCGGCCCGCAGGGCGAACAGGATTTATCCCTCCTGCTGAACCGGCAGGAAATACGAAAACTTTCGCCCTCCCGGTCAGTCACTTCCCTGCCGTTCAAAGGGCTGGACGGCGTCTGGTACATGTGGGGATTCTACCGGCTTACCGGGGAATACTGGCTGGGCATCCGCGAAAATGCCAACCGTCTGGCAGCCATCGAAAAATTGTGGCGGTATTTTATGCTGATCGGCCTGGCGGGCGTTGCCGTTACTCTGCTGGCGGGTCTGTATCTGGCAAAAACCATTGCCCGGCCTGTTGATAAGCTCATCGGATTCAGCCGCGAACTGGGCCGGGGTGAGCTGAAAACACCGGTTCCATCGGACATAAAGGGTGAACTGCAGGTGCTTGCCGGTGCCCTGGATTCCATGCGGAGCGATATTTCCCGCGGACAGAAAGAAAAGGAAGAAATGCTGGCGCAGATAGCCCATGAAATCCGCAATCCCCTGGGCGGCATTGAACTGCTGGCGGGCCTGGCAAAAGAAGACTGGCAGCGGGAGGGGAACGATCCGGCTTATCTGAATAAAATTTTAAAGGAAATTGGCGGGCTGAAGGAACTGATCTCTAATTTCCTGAAATACAGCCGTATTGTACCGGCCAAACCGCAGTGGGTGCGGATGGAAGCAGCGGTTAAAGAGACCGGCAGGCTGATTCAGAGCGATTTGGAACGTAAAAAGATCGCTCTCAATTTTGAAAACGATTCCGCTCTGCAGCAGGTGTATTTTGATCCGCAGCATTTCCGGCAGATCCTGCTGAACCTGTTCACCAACAGTACCCAGGCGCTGCCGGATGGGGGAAAAATAAAAGTGTCGGTGGCCCGGAACGGGAGCTGCGCCAGAATCATGGTTTCCGATAACGGCAGCGGAATTGACCCGCAGCAGATTTCCCGGATTTTCGAACCTTTTTTTACGACCAAAAAGGGGGGGACTGGGCTGGGGCTTGCCGTCAGCAGAAAACTTTGCGAAGAAAATCATGCCCGTCTGCGGGTGGAATCAAAGACGGGGCAGGGCGCTTTGCTGGTGATTGAAAAATCCCTGGATGCCTTTAAAGGGGAGAAGTAATCCCGGTATTCGATGCTTGAAATTTTAAAAGGTTATTTAAAGATGAATGAAAAAGCAGACAGCCTTGATATTCTGGTTGTAGAAGACAACGAAACCATGCGCTTCGGCATTTCGGAGAGCCTGCGGCGGTCGGGATATACCGTGCACGATTTCGATAATGGACAGGATGCGTTGCAATATTTTGAAAAGAAGCCGCTGCCGGTGGTTGTTGCCGATCTGAAAATGGAGCCGGTGGACGGAATGGCAGTGCTGCGCCGGGTAAAAGAGATTCATCCCGCCTGCGAGGTGCTGATGATCTCTGCTTTCGGCAATGTGGAAGTTGCGGTTAAAGCCATGCAGCTCGGTGCCGCCGATTTTTTAACCAAACCGTTTTCAAATGAAGAACTGCGGATCCGCATCAAAAAAATTGCTGACAGGATATTACAAAGCCGGGCAATCTCCCGTCTGCAGGATGAAAACCGGCTGCTGCGGGATGAACTGGCCGACCGATATCCGGAGATGATTGGTACTTCCGAAGGAATGCGGAATATCTTTGCGCTGATTGAAAGGGTTGCCGTACAGGACAGCGCCGTTCTGATTACCGGCGAAAGCGGAACGGGCAAGGAACTGGTGGCACGGGCCATCCATAACCGCAGCGGGCGGCGGGAAAAACCGTTCGTTAAAATTAACTGTGCGGCGCTGAATGATAATCTGCTGGAAAGTGAGCTGTTCGGGCACGAAAAAGGCGCATTTACCGGCGCAATTAAAAAGCGCCGGGGCCGTTTCGAGCTGGCCCATGAGGGCACGCTTTTCCTGGATGAAATCGGGGATATTTCTCCCGCTATGCAGGTGAAGCTGCTGCGGGTGCTGCAGGAAAAACAGTTTGAACGCCTGGGGGGTGAAGAAACCCTGCAGGTGGATGTGCGCATTGTAGCCGCCACCAACCGCGAACTTTCCGGGCTGATTAAAGAAGGGAAATTCCGGCAGGATTTGTATTACCGTCTCAGCGTTATACCCTTTCATCTGCCGCCGCTTCGCGAACGAAAAGAGGATATTCCGCTGCTGGCGGATTATTTTCTGCAGAAACTGGCAGGCAGCCGCACCCAGGAACCCCGCCGGTTTCCCGCGGAAGCGCTGAAAATGCTGCAGGAATATTCCTGGCCCGGTAATATCCGGGAACTGGAGAACCTGGTGGAGCGGCTGCACGTGATTTCCGGGGGGCCGGTTATTTCCCCGCAATTGCTGGCGGCACATCTGGGCTCCGAGCAGGTGAACGGCGGTTTGGATCAGCATTTGCCGCTGGAAGAAGCCCTTTCCACTTTTGAGCGCAACCTGCTTTCCCACGCGCTGGAACAATCCGAAGGGGTTAAAAATCAGGCAGCCCGGCTGCTGGGCATAAAAACCAGTACTCTTTACTATAAAATGGATAAATACGGGTTACACTAATGAACCGTTTCATTCTGATTCTCTTATTTTTAACCTTTTGCGGCGCAGCCGCCGGTTCCCTGCAAAAAACAGAAGAGCATTATCTCCGGCTGGGCAGTCAAATTTATTTGTTGAATACCCAGATTTCCGAAATGCAGCGGGCGTACGAACAACGGCTCCAGCAGATTGAATTTTTGAAAAAACGTGATTCGGATAAAGTGGAAGATCTGAAAAACAGAATGGCCGCCGCCAAGTTGCTGTCGGATAAACTGCAGAGAAAAGAGCAGCAGTTGATGATGCTGCAGGATTCGCTGGCGCACGTCCGGCTGCGGCTGCTGGATCTCTACACCGGCCGGATTGATTCGCTGCAGAATAAGAACACCGGCGGAAGTGAAGCAGAAATAGCCCTGCTGCAGCGTAAAAAGTTTCTGGTATCTGCCGCCGCGGAACCGGTTAAAGCCGAGTTCAGCGGGCTCAGCCGCATACTGCAGTCCGCCGGGGCCGATTCCCTCAATCCGGTTTTTCTGCAGGACTATTTGAAGCATATTCTGGGAAATGTGGAAAGGCAGTTGCAGCAGGTGCGGAAACAGCAGCAGGAGACCGGGGAAATGCTGCTGCTGGAACAGCGCGCCGGAGAATTCATGTCGGATGTCTGGGATGATCAGCAGCTAAGCTGGCTCAGCGAGGCCGGACGGCAGGCGGAGAATCCCGATCCCGTCGTTGCTTCCGATCAGCAGGCGCTGGCGCAAATCCTGGCGCTGCAGGTGGAGGACTATAACCGCATGCTGCAGCAGATCGAATTCAGCGGCAGCAGTAAAGACAGCGCAGAGGTGAACCGGTCTGCCGATGAGCTGCGCCGCCATTTTTCACTGGATGAATACCTGCGCTTTCTGCAGCACACTGAAAAAAGTCTGCTGCAACTGCAGAATCGTCTGAAAAAAGAAATCAGCACCCCCTGAAAAAACGGCCTCTCGATGACTTCAACAAAATACTTCAGTGTTAAAGCATTTACCTTTCTGAAATTACTGATCATTATTTCGCTGCCGCTGTTCCAGCCGCTTGCTGCGTTTCCGGCCCCGGACTGGAAACTCAGTTGGGAAAGCGGCCTTTTCGCGGAAACAGATTCACCCGGGCGGGCGCTTTCCCGTGCAGAAGCGCAGATGGGACTCCGGGGAATTTACCGGAACAACCGCTGGCAGTTTCGGCTTCGTTTCCGTCCTGAAATGATGTATCTGCAGCAACCGGATTTTCTCTACAAAGCGGCCGCCGCCGCGCTGTTTACCCGCAAGGTGCGCAAAGGGGATTTGGGGCTGCAGTTTGCCGCCGAGCGTCACCGCTACAGCTACCGCGATTTTACCGTTCAATACCGCACCTTACGGCTGCAGGGAAACTGGCGGATATATCTGACAAACAGGACAATGCTGCAGCTCACTGGCGGAGGCCTTTATCAGCATACTTCCAGCGATTTGAAAATGAATTTTGACGATCTGCAACTGGAAGCACTCTTTCATTACCGCCTGGCGAATCGCATACAGTCTGCTGCCGGTATTTATCTGGAAAAATTCAAAACTGCGGCGGATATCACCGGCGGCTTTTCACAGACAGGGGCGTCCTCCAATGTAAACACCGGCTACCGGCGAGGCATTTCCCTGCAACTGGAAATCAAAAAACAATACATTCTTAATGTTAAATACCGCCTGCTGCAGCATTTTTCAAGATTATCCCACAGGACGGCCGAAAACCATCTGCAACTGATGACCGGAAGATTATTCGGCAGGAACTGGTCGGCATTTCTGCTGGCCCGCTGGACCGGCCGCAATTTTAAATGGCGGCAGACGGATGAGGAACCGCCCCGTTCTCCATTGCTGTACTCACCCATCGATCAGGAAAACAGCTTTTATCTGCGGGTAAACCGCGATTTCGGGAAACGGCTGCAGCTTTATTTTAAAAGCGGTTTTTTTCATGAAGAAATTATTTTCCGCGGCCTGAAGGTGCAGAGCTGGCAGAATGTTGTTGGAATTTCCTTCAGCAGTTGACGGTAAATTTTGCGCTATTCTACAGTTTAAGATAACTCCCGGAAAATTCCGTTTTTGCAATTCAAAGAATTAACTCAATTAAATTAATGGATAAATAAATATTTTTATTGTATCCTGCCCGCCTTATTTTCCAGTGGATTAAAATTACTGTATATCATAAATCAGGAGCGTGAAAATGGAACTGGGTAATTTTTCAGTCAGTCTGGCGGTCCGGAATATTAAAGCTTCTAAATCTTTCTATGAAAAGCTGGGATTTCAGGTATTTGCCGGTGATGAGGCGCAGAACTGGCTGATCCTGAAGAACGGGGACTGCATCATTGGGCTGTTTCAGGGAATGTTCGACAAAAACATCCTGACTTTTAATCCCGGCTGGGATAAGGACGCCGGCAAGCTTGACGCTTTTACCGATGTCCGCGAGCTGCAGAAGGAATTGAAGTCAAAGGGAATTAAAATTGAAAATGAAGCGGATGAAAGCGGCAGCGGACCCGCCAGTTTTATGATTACCGACCCCGATGGCAATCCGATTCTGTTTGATCAGCACGTGCAGGATTAATTTGATCTAAACCTATCGCAGATCATTCATTGACTGGCAGATTCTTCTGCCGGTCTGATGATCTATATTAAATTTGGCGGCCTTACCACCCTCAGTTTTCTGATACCCCTTTCAGTTATCTGAAACATTGCACCGGATGCATGGATCCTTCTCCCCTTCCCATAGGGA
>JBAPTX010000326.1:0-22029 GCA_049282375.1 Calditrichia bacterium | reverse complement strand
ACCAATGCCATCCGCGACTATAACAGACTGATATTTCAGTCGGCGGAATTCCATTCGGTTATCCTTCCGGTAAGGGATGGCGTGTCGCTCAGTATGAAACTGGAATAATACCCTTTGGATTATATTTTTGCTTCAAAGAAAAGTATTTGAAAGTTTGTAATCTCCTTGATTTAACAGAATTAAACAATTTACATTCTGTGTATAAACAGCGGAGCAGGTACAGAATAGATCATTTCATACTGCAGGAAAGGAAAGTTCAATGGCGCACAAGCAGTTCGATCTGGCAATTATCGGCGGCGGTATTGTGGGAACGGCAACAGCAATGGCAATTTCAAACCATACAAAGGCTTCGTTGGTGGTATTGGAAGCGGAAAACAAACTGGCGGCGCATCAAACCGGGAATAACAGCGGCGTCATCCATTCCGGTTTGTATTATAAGCCCGGCTCCCTGAAAGCACGCAACTGCGTCAGCGGCCGTGAAGCGCTGTACCGCTTCAGCAAGGAGCACGGGATTGCCCATGATCAGTGCGGAAAGCTGGTGGTTGCCAGCGATAACAGCGAAGTGCCTAATCTGGAAGAACTGAAACGCAGAGGAAAAGCGAACGGGCTGGAGGGGATCCGCCGTTTGAGCCCGGAAGAAATGAACGAGTATGAGCCCCATGTGGCGGGTGTGGCTGCCCTGCACGTTCCGCAAACCGGGATTATTGATTATCAGCAGGTAACCGATACCTATGCCGAAATGGTGCAGCAGGGGGGCGGGGAAATCCGCTTGAATTCACGGGTTGAGAAGGTTGTTCAAAAAGGCAGCGAACTGGTTCTGGAAACAACGTCGGGAGAAGTTCACTGCACCAGTCTGGTGAACTGCGCCGGACTGCAATCCGACCGGGTGGCCAAAATGTGCGGGGTGGAACCGGGGCTGAAGATTGTTCCTTTCCGCGGCGAATATTACGAAATTATTCCGGAGCGGCAGTATCTGGTTAACAACCTGATCTATCCGGTGCCGGACCCCAGCTTTCCCTTTCTGGGTGTTCATTTTACCCGCATGATCCACGGTGGCATAGAAGCCGGGCCCAATGCGGTTCTGGCATTTAAAAGGGAAGGCTATACCAAGAGCAGCATTTCTTTGAAAGATTCGCTGGATACGTTGACATACGGCGGCTTCTGGAAACTGGCCGGTAAATTCTGGAAGACCGGTTTCGGGGAGATGTACCGTTCCTTCTCCAAAAGCGCTTTTGTGAAAGCGCTGCAGAAATTAATGCCCGAGTTGCAGGAGAGCGATGTGCATCCTGCCGGCGCCGGTGTTCGCGCGCAGGCGCTGGAACCCGGCGGGGCACTGGTGGACGATTTCCGCATTGTGGAAGCCCCGCGAATGATTCATGTGCTGAATGCGCCCTCTCCGGCGGCAACCGCTTCCATCAGCATTGGCGAAACCATTGCGGAAATGGCCCGCAAAAATTTTCAGTTGAAATGAGAATGAATCTGAAATTTTGCAGATCTATATTTTATTAACTTCTAGAAAATTTCTCAAAACTCAATTCCAATCTAATATGTCATGTAGAGCCTGTCGAAACATGGCTTATATTGAACTTTGTTTGCCTCCTACCGTGTGGCCCCCAAAATTTGTAAAACCTGTCATGTTGAGCTTGTCGAAACATGGCCATTTTGTGCCAATGGAAATATGTTGACTCGCGATCTAACTGTCATCCTTCGACGGAGCTCAGGATGACAATATAATTCTCCCGCAAAATTTTGAGTCTTTTATGGGGCCTGTGCTGCGCTGGCCGATAGCAGACATCATTCTCTCCGCCGGCCGGCAGCAAACCCCAGCAGTTCACCGGCAGTGAGGCAGTTTAACACATCCTGCGGCCGCAGCCATCCCTTGCGGGCTATTCCCACCCCATACTCTGTTTCATCCAGACCGCCGGCGCGGTGCGCATCGGGATTGATGCTGATTTTCACCCCTTTATCCCGCGCCTGTTTAAGGTAGCGCCAGTCCATATCCAGCCGGTGTGGGCTGGCATTAATTTCAATAGACACGCCCAGTTCCGCTGCCGCTTCAATAACCGCTGCCATATTTACCGGATAACCTTCCCGGGCCAGCAGCAGACGTCCGGTGGGGTGCCCCAGAATGGTAACATAAGGATTTTCCATCGCTTTAATCAGCCGGTCGGTGGCTTCGCTTTCAGTCATTTTAAAGCGGGAGTGAATGCTGGCAATCACCAGGTCGAACCGGCTCAGGATTTCATCGGGAAAATCCAGTTTTCCTTTTTCAAGAATATCGCATTCAATGCTTTTCAAAATTTTAAATCCATTCAACTGCCGGTTTAATTCATCAATTTCGCGGTGCTGGGCAATGATGCGGGCTTCATCCAGGCCCCGGGCGTAAAACGCGCTGACCGAATGGTCGCTGATGACGATGTATTCGTAACCCCGCTCCCGGGCGCCCGCCGCCATATCAGCGATGCTGTCCATGCCGTCGCTGTAATTGCTGTGGCAGTGAATCGCGCCTTTCAGATCGGACAGCTTTACCAGCTCCGGGATTTCATTGCGGCCGGCTGCTTCAATTTCCCCCATGTTTTCCCGCAGTTCCGGCGGAATATACTGCAGCCCGAGCTGCCGGAAAATATCCGATTCGCCTCCACAGGAAAGACTTTTTTCTGCTTCGCTGAATAAGCCGTATTCATTTAACTTGAGCTTTTTCTCCCGGGCAATTTCCCGAAGGGCCACATTGTGCTCCTTCGAGCCGGTGAAATGGTGGAGCGCAAAGGGAAATTCTTGCTCTTTTACCAGCCGCAGATCGGCGCTAATTCCACTGAACAGACGGATGCCGGATTTGGTGGGGCCTTTTCCGGTGACTTCCTCCACCTGCGGCAGCGTTGTAAAAAGGGTCATCACCTCATCCCGCTGCAGATTTTCCACACTGGCCACGAGATCGATATCCTTCACCGTTTCCTTAAACCGCCGCAGGCTTCCGGCGATCTCGCAGCGGATCACTCCCGGCATTTGCCGTACTGCATCCAGCAACTGACCGGCTTCATTCAATGCAACTGGCAACAAATGCTGATGGGAAAATTTTTTTAACAGCTCAATTCCGCGGCTGATCTTCTCCTGCGATTTTGCGCCGAAACCGGCCAGATCCAGTAAGCGGTTCTCCCGGCAGGCATATTCCAGCTCGCCCACAGTGGCAATGCCCAGTTTTTCCCAGAGAACCCGCGCTTTTTTAGGGCCCAGACCGGGTATTCTGATCATTTGGTATAAACCGGACGGGGTGGTTTTGCGAAGCGACTCCAATTCGGGCGTTGCACCGTTTTCCGCAATCTCCTTCAGGAATGCGGCAATACCTTTACCGATTCCTTTTATCTGCAGAATATTTCCGCTGCGGATTAACTCTTCCACGTCACCGGTAACGCTGTGCAGCGCCCGGGCGGCAGACTGAAATGCCCGCACTTTGAAAGGATTCTCGCCTTTCAACTCCAGCAGCATTCCCATTTCTTCCAGCAGTTTAATGCATTCTTTTTTGTCCATTTTATAAATACTTCCCGGTTAAATATTGTTTTCCCGTTCACGGTTTTTAAGCAGCAGATCTTCTCCAAACCGCCGGAAATGCATCTGCAGCACCCGGCGGCCGAGGTAGATAACCGGTGTGTCCAGCAGCGCCACCAGCAGCTTTACTGCGTAGGTTGTAATCAGAATTGACCAGATGACCGGCATTTCAAAAACGCCGTAAAATGCCAGGAAAACAAAGATCACTGAATCAATAATCTGGCTGACCATCGTGCTCAAATTATTCCGCAGCCATAAAAACCGTCCGCCGGTCCGCTCTTTCCAGAAATGAAATGCCCAGACATCGTGATGCTGGGACAGCAGATAGGCCACGAGGCTTGCCAGTGTAATCCGCGGCAGAAATCCGAAGATGGTCTGCATTGCCTCATGGGAAAAATCTGACGGATGGGGTGTGAACTGCAGGGCCAGCTGCATGGAAACCGTCATGAAAATCAGCGCAAAAAAGCCCAGCCACACGCCCCGGCGGGCTTCCTTTTTCCCGAAAACTTCGCTGAGCAGGTCGGTGGCCAGAAAAATACTGCCGTATAAAATGTTACCCAGGGTTGCCACCATTCCGAACAATTCGATTGTTTTAATCACCTGAATGTTGCAGATGATGATATCGGCAGCAATAATGACATACAACGCCTTGCGGCCGAAAAAATAAATACCGGTCAGCGCCATGCCAAAATCCGCTGTTAAGAAAATGAGCCACCAGATTTCATTGGGCATACTAACTCCTGATTCCTGTAAACGGCCTGAATTTAAATAGATGTATTCCGTCAACTGGAAATTTCCAAACCGCCGCAGCAAAAATTAGATTAGAAAGCATCTGATTACAAACAGCATTTGGTTAAAAAAGCTGCCGCTGCCGATTATATTTGTACGGGGTTCAGAGAATAAGGCCGGAAACCTATAATACGGCTCACCTGTAATGAAGGGAAATGGCTGCTTTCAATAAAGAGGTGTTTGATAAAATCAAAATTTTCATAGCAATTAAGGGGAGCAACTTTTAAATTCTGCACAAATTTTTCCGGTTTACCAAATAAATGCTCATGCGCCTGACCATCCCAAATCAATTAACACTGCTTAGAATTGCCCTTATCCCGCTCTTTTTATTTTATTATGTAAAGGGTGAGCCCCGGGACCAGCTCATTGCTTCCGGCATTTTTGCGCTGGCCTCAATAACCGACTGGTACGACGGCTGGTATGCCCGCCGTTTTGGTGTAATTACCCGCTGGGGACAGTTTATGGACCCGCTTGCAGATAAGCTTCTGGTATCATCCGCATTAATTATTTTTGCCTGGCTGGGTTACATACACTGGTGGATGGTTTGGGTAATCGTCGGACGGGATCTCATGGTGACCATCATCCGCATTTATGCCCTGAACCAGGGCAGCCCGATTGTCACCCACGGGCTTGCCAAGTGGAAAACCTTTATTCAGATGGTCACTATTTTTTTTATCCTGGTTTATATAAACTGGCTGAACATGTCCGGCAATGGAGAAGTCGCTTACCAGGCCCGTTATTTTGATGCAGTCGGTATCCTGATGCTGACTGTTACTTTTCTCACTCTGATGTCAGCCATCATTTATATTCAAAGCAACTGGAAGCTGATCATGCAGATGTTCAAGAAAATGTTCAATCTGGCGGCGGAGATTTAATATCGCTTTCACAATTTTCAAAATCAGGTAAGGAGCAGTTCTGTAACTTTCGGGTAATGGTTTCATCGAAAAAGGGCAGACAATACAAAGGAATTTTTATGAACCATTTAAATATATCTCTTTCAGTTTTCATTTTAAATCTGTTATTGCTCATTTCCTGCGGGGACAGCCAAACAACCGCCGAAGTGAATCAGGGTATTGATCCGGAACAGGCTTATGAAATGATACAGACAGACAGCAGCGTGCTTGTAATTGATGTGCGTACACCGCAGGAATATACAGGTGAGCTGGGCCATATTCCCGACGCCGTTTTGGAACCACTGCAGGAAATCGAAAAATGGTCTGAAAATTATCAGCCCCGGAAAGATCAAAAGATAATTCTGGTTTGCCGCAGTGGAAACCGCAGTAATGTGGCGGCGGATTATCTGGCGAGAAAAGGATTTAAAAGACTATACAACATTGAAGGCGGAATGAAGGAATGGAACCGGCTAGACCTGCCAGTGGATAAACCGGACGGGAAGCAGCAGTAATGGGAGCCATTCGAAAAGAGATGCCGGTGGAAGAAATCGTCGGGAATCATCCCGAACTGGTGCGCCCCCTGATGGAATTCGGGATTAAATGCATTGTCTGCGGCGAACCGCTCTGGGGCACCCTTGAGCAGGCTGCCCGCGAAAAGGGTGTGGGAAACCTTGATGAGATAATTGTTAAAATGAACCGGATTGTGGAAGCCGAAAGCAATAAAACTATGGAGCAGAAAGGCAGCAGCAGATGAAAAGTAAAATTCTTGTTAAAATATTAGTCTTCACATTTATCGGCGCTGTTGCCGGGTTCGGATATTATTATTTTATCGGCTGCCGCACCGGCGCCTGCCCGCTCTCTTCCAATCCCTACCTGATGAGCGGCTACGGCGCTTTATTCGGGCTGGTTCTCGGATTCGACATCCGGCTTTTCCGCCGTACTGAAGATGAATCCAAAGTCTGATCAGCGGCAGATCATCCCATAATGAGTTGCGTAGTTCTGCCCGGATTTTTTTCCACTCCCGATTTTTGCAGTACCCGGTTTCCTTTCCTGAGAAGCGGATAAGGTTTTGTTGTTTATTGGATTTTCATTCTATTTTGGTATAAAAAACCAAAATACTGTTGCTGAAAAACCCTGCTTTTTAAACCTTCTTTTTGTTTTATCAACCTTAATATCAAAATGCTTCCCGCCATCAGTGCTGCTTTTCACAGGCACATCATTTATTATAAAAACGGATTCACTGAAACAAACCTCCCGCTACTTGCATTTCCAAAGGCAGCAGTCTAAATTTGTCATCTATTAAAAGGGCAGCGAATGAAAGAATTTAAATTGGTTTCCAAATATAAGCCGACCGGGGACCAGCCGGCGGCAATCCGCCAACTGGAGCAGGGCCTGAAGCAGGGCCGCAAGTTCCAGACTCTGCTGGGTGTTACCGGCAGCGGCAAAACTTTTACAATGGCCAATGTGATTCAAAATGTAAAAAAGCCCACTCTGATTATTTCCCACAATAAGACATTGGCAGCTCAGCTTTACGGCGAATTCAAACAGTTTTTTCCGGAAAATGCAGTTGAATATTTTATCAGCTATTTTGATTATTATCAGCCGGAAGCCTACATCCCCTCCAGCGATGTATATATAGAGAAAGACAGTTCGGTGAATGATGAGATCGAACGGCTGCGCCTGAAAGCAACCGCCTCTGCCATGTCCCGTAGAGATGTGATCATCGTGGCAAGTGTTTCCTGCATTTACGGCATCGGTTCTCCGCAGGATTACCGTCAGATGGTCAGCCTGATAAAAAAAGGGCAGGTTCTGGACCGGAATGATCTGTTCCATAAACTGGTGGAAGTGCATTATGTGCGGAATGATCTTGCACCCGAACGGGGCACTTTCCGGGTGCGCGGGGATGTAATCGAAATTTATCCGGCATACGAAAAATACGGAATCCGTCTGGATACATTCGGCGATGAAGTGGAGGATATTGTTTATTTCGATACCACCACCGGAGAGATTCTGGATGAAGTGGAACAGGTTGTTGTTTATCCGGCAAGCCATTATGTAACCACCCGAGAAAAAATGAAAAAGGCGATGGTTACCATCCGGGAAGAACTGGAGCAGCACCTTGATCATCTCCGAAAGCAGAATAAGCTGGTGGAGGCCCAGCGCCTTGAGCAGCGTACCACCTACGATCTGGAAATGATCGAAGAAATCGGTTACTGCAATGGGATTGAGAACTATTCCCGTCATATATCCGGCCGTGAGGCCGGAGAACCGCCTTACACGCTGATCGATTTTTTCCCCGATGATTTTCTCTGTATTATTGATGAATCTCATCAGACAATCCCGCAGCTTCATTCGATGTATAACGGGGACCATTCCCGCAAAAGCACCTTAGTTGATTTTGGATTCCGGCTGCCCAGCGCCCTGGATAACCGGCCGCTGAAATTTGATGAGTTTATGGAAAAAATGAACCAGCTGGTGTTTGTCTCCGCCACTCCTTCCGCCTATGAAATAGAACAGAGCAGCGGGGAAGTGGTGGAACAGGTGATTCGTCCCACCGGGCTGATGGACCCGGAAATTGAAGTACGGCCCACCCGGGGGCAGATTGATGATTTACTGGAGGAAATCCGGCTGAGAGTGGAAAAGAATGAACGGGTTCTGGCGCTGACCCTGACCAAACGGATGTCGGAAGATTTAACAGATTACCTTCAAGGGTTAAATATCCGCGCTAAATATCTCCATTCGGAAATTGATTCGCTGGAGCGGGTGGATATTCTGCGCGACCTGCGGTTGTCCGAATTCGATGTGCTGATCGGGATTAACCTGCTGCGGGAAGGGCTGGATCTGCCGGAGGTTTCGCTGGTCGCCATTCTGGATGCCGATAAGGAAGGATTTCTGCGCTCGGAAGTAGCGCTTATGCAGATTGCCGGCCGCGCCGCCCGCAATGCCGGGGGAAAGGTGATTTTCTACGCGGATACCATAACCCGCTCCATGAAAGCGACCATGGACGAAACATCCCGCCGCCGGGAAAAACAGTTGGAGTACAATCAGCAAAATAATATCACACCAAAAACCATTTACAAAACAGTTGATGAAATTTTGCAGACCACTTCCGTGGCGGATGTCCGGGGCCGCTATAAAACAATACCGGGAAAAGTGCGCGAATTCGAATATCTGGACCGGTTGACCGGAGCGGAACTGATCTCGCAGATGGAAAAGGAAATGAAAAAAGCGGCGGAAAACCTGGAATTTGAAAAAGCGGCTCGTTTAAGGGACGAGATTAAAAAACTGAAAGGAAAACTGGATTGAAGCGGCTGATATTGATCTTCAGTGCGCTTTTTCTCTTCAGCGCTTTTTTGCAGACGTCTTACGCCGCCGACAGGGAACAGGCAGCGCTGTTTAATCTTCTTGAAAAAGGAAAACGTCAGCTTTACCATTTCCGGCTGGACAGTGCAATGCAGATATTCCGTCAGGTCCAGCAGCAGTTTCCGGAGTATCCCCACGGATTTTTTTACGAAGCTTATCTCACAGCCATTTATTATTCCCAGGATCGTACCAATAGTGAATTGGACAGCCGGCTGCAGGAAGCTGTTGAAAAAGCCATTGATATTGGTAAAGAATATGAATCGCGGAGCGGCAAAAGTGCGGATGCCCTCTACTACCTGGGGGTTTCCAATGGAATTCAGGGAATCTACCACGTGCTGAACCGCAGTTATTTTAAAGGTTATATTAATGGACGCCGGGGGAAAAATTATCTGGAAAAAGTCGTTGAAACAGATTCCGCCTATTACGATGCCTATCTTGGATTGGGAATTTTCCACTATTATGTTGACCTGCTGCCGGGGCTGGTAAAGTTTTTCGCCGGGATTCTGGGTTTCCACGGAAACCGCGGGCAGGGAATGCGCGAAATTCAACTGACCGCTTCCCGGGGAAGCTTATTTCATGTGGAAGGGCAATTTGTCTTTGCCACCATCCGCTATTTTCTGGAAGGAAACCGCAGCGGCGGCCTGCAGATCTTTGAGGAGCTGAGAAAAGCTTATCCCGATAATCCGGCGCTGACCCTGATAATCGGTTATCATTACCGCCGCAGCGGGAATATTTCCCGGGCGATACGGTATTTTAGAGAAGTGCCGGATGCCTATATGGACGAGTTGCCCCAGATAACCGTAGTTAAACATTATAATCTGGTGGTCTGTAACTTCCGTTTAAATAAGTTTCAAAAAGCCGAAACTTTAACAGATTCACTGATTACCTGGCGCATCCGTAAAACGCCCTACTATCAGGCTGCACTGGCATTCTACAAGGGTCTGCTGCTGGATCTCCGTTTTGAGAGGGAGCAGGCGGAATATTTCTATAACTTAATCCGTGATGAAAAAGAGACGGACTACTGGTATGCATTTTCCCGCATTTTTGTTAATCACCCAATGGATTCCATGCTCTACCGCTTTGTTGCAGCGGAAAATAATTTGCTGACCGGAAACAGGAAAAAGGCCGAACCACAGATACAAAAACTGGTGGATGATATGCTGCAGAATCCCCGCCGCACTTTTTCGGATCTGCAGTTTCTGGTGCAGGATTTATATGCACGGCTGCTGTTTGCCCGCCGCGATTTCCCGGAATCGGCTCAGATTTATGCCGGCTTTATTGATAACTTAAATAATTTTGAAGACAAATTCCAGCGCTCATGGATTTATATTCACTATGCGCGGGTGCTCAGGGAACTGCAAAGCTGGGAATCTGCCGGTAAAATGCTGGAAAAAGCAGAAGATACCGATGACGAATATACCCATATTATCATTGAAAGAGAAAAATTCCTGTTGCAACAGCGCCAGGAACAATTCAAATCATAGGAGTGCCAATGAGGATTCTGGTTTTGGGCAGCGGCGGAAGAGAACATGCGCTGGTGTGGAAAATAAAACAATCGGCCCGGGTAAAAAAAATATACTGCATTCCCGGAAATGCCGGAATTGCTGAAGAAGCCGAATGCCATTCCATCCCTCTCTCCGATTTTAACTCCATTTCCGATTTCATCAGCAGGCATCAGGTTGACCTGACAGTTGTTGGCCCGGAACAGCCGCTGGTTGCCGGTATTGTGGATTACTTAAAGGGCAGGGGACACAGCGTATTCGGGCCCGGTAAAGCGGCTGCCCGCCTGGAAGGCAGCAAAATATTTTCAAAAAATTTTATGCAGAAATATCATATTCCCACTGCAAGCTACGCCGATTTCCGTGAATTTGATAAAGCAGTTGCCTGGGTAAACAGCCTGCCCGATGGGCCGCTGGTCATAAAGGCGGACGGCTTGGCGGCGGGAAAAGGAAGTATCATTTGTCAGAACCGGGAGGAGGCACGAGCAGCACTTACCCGCATGATGGTCGAGAAACAGTTCGCCGATGCCGGCAGGGGAGTGGTGATTGAAGAATTCATGGAAGGGGAAGAGGCCAGCCTTTTTGTGATTACCGACGGGAGCGATTACATTTTACTGCCGGCGGCACAGGATTATAAAAGGGCGATGGACAAAGATATGGGAAAAAATACCGGCGGCATGGGCAGCTATGCACCGACCCCTTTCCTTACCGGTGAATTAAAGGAAAAAGCGGTAAAAGAGATTGTCGAGCCGGTTCTTGCCGGGCTTGTCTTTGAAGGAATCCACTATGAAGGTGTGCTCTATTGCGGATTGATGCTGACCGGCGCCGGCCCCAAGGTCGTGGAGTTTAACTGCCGTTTCGGTGATCCCGAAACCCAGGTGGTGCTGCCATTGCTGGAAACGGATCTGGTGGAAATTCTGCAGTCGGCAACCACAAAAAACATTGGCGATGTGCATCCCGAATTTAAAAAGGGCGCGGCAGTCTGCGTAGTGGCAGCTTCCGGCGGTTATCCGGAAGCATATCAAAAGGATAAAGAAATCAGCGGACTGGACGAATACAGTGACGAGGTAATGGTCTTTCATGCCGGTACCCGTTCAGAAGCGGGTAAATTCTACACTGCAGGCGGACGGGTGCTCGGTGTAACCGCCACGGGTCCGGATATTCGCAGCGCGGCGGAAAAAGCTTACCGCCGCATTTCCGGAATACAATTTGAAGGGATGCAGTACCGGAAGGATATTTCCACAAAAGCCTGGGAATAAATCTGTGCAGGTTTGAAACAAAAAAGTCCATTTAAAAACAGGAATACATTTTTTATGAAAATACTGATCACCGGAGGCGCAGGATTTATCGGTTCTCATATTGCCGACCGTTATTTGCAAATGGGGCATCAAGTGGTAATTGTGGATAACCTGATCACCGGCAGGCGGGAAAATATACCGGAAAAGGCAAGTTTTTATGAATTGGATATCCGCTCGGCTGAACTGGAAAATATTATTGCCAAAGAAAAACCGGACATTATCAATCACCACGCCGCTCAAATGGATGTCCGCAAATCGGTTGCAGATCCCATTTTCGATGCTGATATAAATGTATTAGGCGGACTGAACCTGCTGCAAAACTGCGTCAAATTTAAGGTGCAGAAAGTTATTTTTGCCTCTACCGGCGGCGCGATTTATGGGGAGCAGGACAACTTTCCGGCGGACGAATCGCATCCGCTGCAGCCCCTTTCCCCTTACGGGATTACCAAGCTGGCAACGGAAAAATATCTCTACTTTTATTTTCAGGCCTACGGGTTAAACTATACAGTTCTCAGATATGCCAATGTGTACGGCCCCCGCCAGAATCCACACGGTGAAGCCGGTGTTGTGGCCATTTTCTCGGAAAAACTTTTAAAAGGAGAGCAGCCGGTGATCAATGGGGATGGCACTCAGACCCGGGATTACGTTTTTGTGGAAGATGTGGTGTCCGCCAATGAACTGGCGCTTCAAAACGGTAAAAACCGGATTTATAATATCGGGACTTCAAAAGAAACAGATGTAAATGAATTGTATCATCTGATTTGCCGGGCGCTAGAAATTGAAATGCCGGAACAGCATGGCCCCGCAAAAGCGGGAGAGCAGTTGCGCAGCGTCCTGGATTATCGGCGAATTGCCTCTGAGGTGGGATGGAAGCCTGAAACCGGTTTACAGGAAGGCATTCGGAAAACGACCGGATATTTTAAACAGAAACATCAAAAATAACAGGTCTGAAAAATGAAATACACAACCTTTATGGCGGAAATCAAAGAGGGAAACCGGGTTGAAATTCCAGTGGAAATCAGGGACAGGTTGGATTTGAAGGCCGGTGATAAACTGGAAGTCACGGTAAAGAAGATAAAAACGCGCCGTTTGGAAATCCTGATACGGGAAAATCCCCTGTATAAGCTGGTCAACTTTTCAAAATAAAATGAGGACTACATGAAAATTTTTCTGGATGAAGCGGCATGGCTGGCCCTGGCCGATAACAACCATCCGTTGCATCAACCTGTCAGAGAAAATTTTAAGCATTTTTTAGATGAAGGGGACAGTATTTATACCACCAATGTTGTCGTGGGACAGGTTTTATCGCATATCAAGATGAATCAGGGATTCAGTGATGCCAACCGGTTTTATGATGTGGTGGAGGAAGCCTGGCTGGGTGCCCATTTACACATGTTGTGGATTGGCCGCCGCACTCAGAAAGATGCCATGAAGCTCTTTCGGAAATTTCCCGATTCCAACTTATCGCTTTTTGACTGTGCAAATGTGGTTCTAATGAACCGCCGGAATATTCGCTTTATAATTACGGAAAACAGCGCTTACAGTAAAATGGGTTTTAAGATTGTACCGGAAAGGGTGGGATAATACTGATGGGTTTAACGCAACAGCTGATTCGAAAACCTGAATCCAAAGTGATTGGATTTATTGGCGGAAAGGGACGGGATTATCTGGTCACGCAGTTAGCAAACGAGTTGGTCCGCAGCGGAAAAAAAACAGTAATCAGCCATTTTGAGTCAAACCTGTTGCCGTCCACCGGCCATATTGTATATCATGATCAGGCCAAATCCCTGTTGAGTACTATATCAGAGCAAATAGGCTCAAATCCGCTTTTATATGCCGGCAAAAAGCTGATTGACAACCTGGTTCAGGGAATAACGCCCACCACTGCCAGGAAAATTATTACTTTGCCCGAAGTGGATTATTTACTGTTAATAGTCGGGCCCAGCGAAAAGTATAGTATCTTCAGCCGTCAGCGGATTCCGGAGATAGAAAAAATGAATATCATTGATGAACTGGTCTATTGTTTTCAGTTCGATTTAATGGATGAACCGGAACTGCAGGATATGCTGGAGGACCCGCAGGAGTTTTATAAGAGTCAGCCTGTGCCGGATGGGGAAACAGGTTCCATTGATCAGAACAGAATCCTTGAATATCTGACTGATGAAAAAAATGGCCTACTAAAAATTTTGCAGCAGAAATGGCCGGTTACCCTCGTTTTAACCGATATCAAAAACCTTTTTCTGGAGAACCGCGCCATCAACTTTTCCAGAGATCTCTTTAAGCACGATATAAATAATGTATATCTGGGCAATTTAAAAGAAAACTTATTGAAAAGCGTTCAAGGCAAATGATCCCGGAAAACATTATCATTGTCCAGGGCGGGGGAGAACCGGGCTCTGCAATCGCATCTTATTTATTTCAGGCGGGACTGCCTGTTCTGATTGTATTACAAAATAAATTCGAGGGCCTGCGGCATCCTGTCTGTTTCAGCGAAGCGCATCTGCGGGGCAGCAAACAAATCGGAGCGGTAAAGGCCGTTTCCTTATCTGCCGGTGATCTTTTAGAGCATCAATCATCCGATAATGACCCACCCGTATTTTCCGCCATTCAAAAACTGTTGTTGAACAGAGAACTTCCCGTTTTGAATAAGGATGAATATGCCGGTCTCAGGATCGTTCCTGAAATCCTGATTCAATCTCTTCCGGAAGCTTCACAGATGGAAAATGCAGAGATGGTCATTGGTTTGTACCCCTGGCACCTGCCGGGAAAAGACTGCCATTTAGCGGTTTCCATTCAAAATGATTTCAGTATGGGCCGGGTCTATCAGCAACCCCCGCTTCCTGCAAAGGGAATGCAGGCACTTCCTGTATTTAATAAACCCCTGCAGACCGTTAAATCCCCCATAGAAGGTCCCTTTCAAAGCCTACGGGAAATCGGGGAAAAAATCAATCCCGGTGAATCGCTGGGTACGGTGGCCGGAATCGAAATCCGCTCTCCCTTTCGCGGTCAGTTGTGGGGGCTTGCCCACAGCGGTCAGTTAATCGCCAGTGGTCAACACATGGCACTGATATCAGAACGGCTCATGACGGATCAGTTTCACCACTTTGATCCGGATCATCTGCTGATTGCCGGTGCGGTTTTAAAAACAGTTCTGAAACACCGGCATAAAATTACCTGATATATAAAAAGGCTCTGAAAAGGTAAAATAGTCACACCATATTTTTTACTGGATTTTGATCTTGAATTGTAAATTGCATCTCTGCTTATTAAATAATAATTTAGAAGCCGTAAAAGTTTAACAAATTTAAGGGAAAAGGTATTTGCGATGAAAGGCTGGATGAAAATTACGCTGCTGGTGGTGATTATTTTTATTGCAGTTGGAAGTTTTTATTATATCACATTCTCAAGCTTTTTTGAATCTGCCGCACCGCCGGTATCCAGTGCAAGCTACCTGGTTTTGGAAATTTACGGCGATGTTCCGGAGCGCCCTTCAATTGATCCTTTTGATAAGGTCTTCAGCGGGGAAACACCTTCGCTGGAGGCCTTACGGAATTGCATTCAAAAAGCAAAAATAGATCCCAAAATAGTGGGAATTGTCCTTCGGCCGTACTTCAGTGATATCGGCTGGGCCCAGGTGGAAGAATTGCGCAGCGCTCTGGTTGATTTTAAAACAAGCGGCAAATCGGTTTACACTTTCATAGAAATGGCGGGTAACCGCGAATATTATCTGGCTTCTCTATCGGATATGATTGTAGGAACCCCCACCGGTTTATTGTTCATAAACGGCCTTTCCGGCGGCGGTTATTATTTAAAAGGGACACTGGATGCCATCGGTGTGCAGGCGGATTTTGTGGCTATCGGCAAGTACAAAAATGCACCGGACATGTTTACCCGGGAAACGATGTCCTCTGCCCAGCGGGAAGTTATTAATGCGATTCTCAGTGATTATTATCCCCGCTATATTCAGACAGTTTCGGCCGGTAGAGGTCTGCCGGAAGAGGCAGTGGAAAGGGCTGTGGATAAAGGATTGCTTAATATGAGTGAAGCAGTTGAACTGAATCTGGTGGATAATCTTTACTACTACAATGAATTCAAAGAAATTATTAAAGAGCAGGACGGTAAAAATTACCGTCTGATTTCTTTCGACCGCTATAACCGCATTCCTGTTTCCCGCTTAAATATTAAACCCAAACAGGATATCGCCCTGATTTATGGCGTGGGCAATATCGTCAGCGGATTGGGAGAGCAGGGGATGGAAGATGGGCTGATTACCAGTGAAGCAATGGCAGCAGCCATTCGCAAAGCCGCAGAAAATGACAAAATTAAAGCCATTGTGCTGCGGATAAACAGTCCCGGAGGTTCAGGAACGGCATCCGATATTATCTGGCGGGAGGTAGTAGAAGCCCGTAAAAGAAAACCGGTAGTGGTTTCCATGTCGGAAGTTGCCGCCTCCGGCGGGTATTACATCAGTATGGCGGCGGACAGCCTTGTGGCGCTGCCCAGCAGCATTGTGGGAAGTATCGGTGTTTTCAGCGGCAAGTTTTCCATGAGCGGATTATATGATAAGCTCGGGATCAATAAAGAAGAAATTTCGCGAGGCGAAAATGCGAACCTGTTTTCCGAACTGAGTACTTTTTCACCGGAACAGCGCCGGCTGATGATGGCTAACATTCAGCAGTTTTATCAGGTCTTTCTGCAAAAAGCGGCCAGCGGCCGGGGAATGACCGTTGAAGCGGTTCATGAAGTGGCACAGGGAAGAGTCTGGACAGGGACTCAGGCCCTGGAAGCCGGCTTGATAGATCGTTTGGGCGGTTTACCTGAAGCGATACAGGTTGCCAAGAAAATGGCGGGCATTCCTGCGGATGAATATGTGCGGCTTAGAACATTTCCCAAACGCCGTTCTTTTTTACAAAAACTGCTCAGCCGCAGTCTGGAAGTCAGATTAGATCAACTGGGAATAAATATGCCCGCATCAGTGCAGCATTACCTGAAAGGCTTTTTCTATTATCAGGATTTTGAACCGCTCTGCCTGATGCCTTTTTATCCGGAAATCAAATAATTCTATCTGGTTCTGCCATGCAGACAAAGCTTATGGATTACAATTTACTCACGCAAAACAGCAAAATATGGACACTATCCAATATAATCAGTCTGCTGCGGTTAGGGCTGGCAGCACTGCTGTACTTATTAATTGTAAATCATTTGACAGCGGCTGCAATATTTGCGGCACTGCTGGCGATTTTATCAGATTACCTTGACGGTTACTATGCACGAAAACGGAATGAAATCAGTGAGCTGGGAAAAATACTGGATCCGGTCGCTGATAAATTTGCGGTAGCGCTGGGAAGCCTGGCCCTTTTTCAAGCCTACGGTTTACCGCTCTGGGTCGTGCTGGTCATTGTGGGCCGGGATATGCTGATCGTCTTTGGTTCTTTAATTCTGATGCGCAAAATACAAAGAGTGGAATCTTCAGAAATGCCCGGAAAAATAGCAGTTACTGTAATTTCCTTATTGCTGCTGGTTTATTTATTTCAGATTACATTTTTACAGAAACCTCTCCTGGTCTTAACAGCGCTTTCGCTGATTTTTTCATTTTCGGCCTATGCCACCAAGTTTGTCCGGATTCTCAAAAGCCAGCGGAGCAGTTAAAATGTCAAATAATAATACTCAAAACACCATAACCCGCCGGTTGGAAGAGAGCCTGAACTTTATCCGTGAAAAAACAGACCGGTCACCCGATACGGCAGTTATTCTGGGATCCGGTTTGGGCGGGTATGCTGATAATTTAAATAATAAAACAAAAATTGCGACCGCAGAAATTCCTTATTTTCCAGCCTCTACTGTTTCCGGACACCAGGGGAATCTCGTTTTTGGAGATGCCGGATCAAAAGCAGTGCTGGCCCTGCAGGGAAGAACACATTATTACGAAGGCCATTCAATTCAGGATGTGGCCTATGTTATTCGAATAATGAAAAAACTTGGCATAAAAAACCTGCTGGTAACCAATGCTGCCGGTGGACTGAATGCTAAGTTTACCCCCGGCGATTTAATGATTATTGTTGATCATATCAACCTGATGTTTCGGAATCCGCTGACAGGATTGCCGGCTTCCCCGGAGGAACCGCGCTGGCCTGATATGTATAACGCGTATGATTCTGCACTTATTGAGATGATTGGCAAAACCGGGCTGCAATTGGGAATTCCCCTGCAGAGGGGCGTTTTACTGGCTTCCACCGGACCTACCTATGAAACTGCGGCGGAGGTACGCATGGCGCGGCAGATGGGCGCGGATGCCGTGAGTATGTCTACGGTGCCGGAGGTTCTTATGGCGCGGACGCTGAATATACGGGTGGCGGGAATTTCCTGTATAACCAATATGGCGACCGGGATTGGCGCCAATCCCTTATCACATGCAGAAGTTACAGAAATTGCAGCAAAGGTCCGGACCAAATTTATCCGTGTGGTGGACAGCGTTTTGCAAAAAATGGCAAAATCCGCAGATAATTAAAAACTGAGCTGAATGCGAAGTTCGACCGCGATAATCTTTCCCCGTTTTTTTAATAATTTTATCCGACTGAAATAATTGCCCGGTATAAAGATGAGGAGCTTTATGAAAAAATTGATTTTACTCCTGCCCCTGCTCTTATTTTTTGCATGTAATAATAGGAAGCAGGAAGAATTGCCTTTACAGAAAGATTCGGTAGTAAATTCAAAAACGGATTCACTTGTTTTTACAAATGATGAGTTTGTCTCAGATCCTTTTCCGGGGGAGGTAAATATCCATTACCTTAATTCCAGATATCCCGAAATCAAAGTGCTGGATAAGGAAGCGGTGGAAAACCGGCATCAGCCGGGGGTAATGGACACCATATACACCCTGGGCCTTAATCATTCAAGATTCAACATCTACAAAGCCGGAAATAAGGAAATTTTCTATCAGGCCACTATCACTCATCCGGATTTTCAGTTTAAAAAGGGAATTCACGTAGGTATGGCCGGAGGAATTTTACTGGAAAAGCTGTCAGCAGAAAACCATACAGAAAAATTTCCGGAAACATTGGTGGTAAAGAACAGCAACAAAACAGTGGAACTGGTTTTTAAATTGAATAACAACCGCCTGTCCAAAGTGATTTACAACGGATACCTGGACTGATTTCACCCCCTGGCACAAAAGGGGAAAATGAAATTTGTAAATAAAAAAAAGGTGGGTTCCATAATAAACCCACCTTTTCATTCACATCGAACCGACTGAAACCTGTTACAGCAGATAAGCCAGCACAATTCCCAGAATCAGCCAGAGCGGAATTGAAAAAAGCAGCGCCCAGGCGAATCCCTGCACCGTTTTCAGTCTTTCGCGCAGAGAGCGCTTCTCAAAAGCGCGTTCAATTCTTAATTTGACATCTTCCATGTGAAAGGGCTTGGTTATATAATCATATGCGCCTTTTTTGATCGCATCAACAGCCGTTTCGATAGATGGATATCCCGTAATCATTAGAAAAATTACTTCGCGATCTATGCTGCGAATCCGGCGAAGCAGTTCCAGTCCATCCACATTCGGCATCAGAAGATCGGAGATAATCAAATCATACTCACCTTTTTTGTACTTGGCAAGGGCATCCTGACCATCCACAGCGGTTGTTACATCGTAATTCATGCTATCCAGGTAATTTAAGAGTACTTCCCTGATGTTTTCCTCATCATCAACAATCATCACCCGTCCTAACTTCTTCATCTATCCTCCTGTCTGCAAATTTTTGTGAATATAACTGCTCTGCACGCCAAATCAAAAAATATTCGTTCCTGATACTTCAACATTATCGGCAATTTTATTTGGCTGCTTGAGGTTTTCTCCATACTTTTCCAGTCCGATTTTAACTGCAAATCTATATTTGCAGCAAAACCGGTAAATTTATTTCTACAGAAAGAGGTGTTTTATGAAAGCAGCAATAATAGGTGCGGGTAATGTGGGGTCCAGTATCGCCTATGCCTTATTGATAAAGGGACGGGTAAGCGATATTGCGCTGATTGATATTAATGAAGAAAAGGCAAGGGGGGAAGCGCTCGATCTATCCCATGGCGGCTCGTTTGTGCAGGCTTCTGAAATCGAACAGACTGGCTTTTCGGGATGCCGGGATGCCGATATTATTGTCATTACGGCCGGGCAGAACCGTAAACCGGATGAAACCCGCCTCGATCTGATCCGCAAAAATGCCGGAATTTATGATCAGATCATTCCAAAAATTCTGGAATACAATGATGATCCGCTGCTCATCATTGTTTCCAATCCGGTGGATGTATTGACTTACTACACCCTGCAAATTACCGGTCTGAATCCGGACCGGGTCATTGGTTCCGGTACTGTGCTGGACTCATCCCGCTTCCGGTATTCATTGAGCAAAGATTACGGCATTGATCCCAGAAATGTGCATGCCTATATCATTGGAGAACACGGCGCCAGTGCCGTTCCGGTTTGGAGCCGCACCAATATTGCGGGAATGCCCATTCTGGAGTATTGCCACATTTGTGCGGGCCCCTGTCGGGAAGATCACCGGGAGCGCATTTTCCGGGAGGTGGTTGATGCAGGAAAGGAAGTTATTCAGCGAAAAGGCGCCACATTCTATGCTGTGGCGCTGGCGGTGGAAAGAATTATCGCAGCGGTGGTGCGGGACGAAAACAGCGTACTGACCGTATCCCGTATCGTGGAAGATTATTATGGGATTTCGCAGGTCTGTTTCAGCCTTCCTTATATCATCAATCGCAAGGGCATTGTGCGCCCGCTTCATTTAACCCTTAATGATATGGAAACTGAACAGCTCCGAAAATCGGCGGAAGTATTGCAGAATTATAATTCAAAATTGCAGTATAGTTAATGACTTATCACAAAAACCGTTTGTTTTAAAACCCAAACAAGTATATTTTTTGTCATCAAAAATTCCGGAGTGCTTCATGAAAATTCTTGGAACTGTGATCAAGATTCTGCTGCTGGTTTTACTGATTTATTTCTTATTAATGAATTCAAATCAGGTAGTGGAATTGAAAGTATTCACCCTTTACTATCCTGCGGTAAATTTATCGATTGTATTGTTAATTACCCTCGGGATCGGCTCCATATTGGGAGCTGTTATGATGGGTTTTACCATCATTCAAATGCGTTCGGAAATCCGTGCTCTGGAACGCCGCAACAGAGAGCTGACCCGCGAACTGGAAAATTTGCGGAACGTCAGTATAGAAGAAATTCCGGATGATGATGTCATAAAGCCGGCTGATCACCGGCAGTAACATTTTAGTCAAATTTTAATAGTTCCCTTATCGATATGAATTCCCTGTTAATCAACTTTTTTTATATTTGCCTGCAATAAAGATCAGCAGCCCCGGTCCGGTATCTGCCGGAAGGTTTACTCGGGTAATGAGGAGATGGATTTATGGAAAACAGCGGTTATTTACCTGAAATTATTATCATTTTGTCTCTGATTGCCGCCCTTATCATCATTTTTTATTTTGCCCGGCGTTATCGCCGGCAGGACCGTGATAAAAATAAATATCAGACTGCCCTGGAAATGGTCGTGGATCGGGATTATAAAAACGCCATCCAGATGTTTAAAGAAGTTGTACGTGAAGACAGCGAAAATGTGGAAGCCTATTTACGGCTGGGAGATTTGCTGCGTGAACGAGGTCTGCCAAAGAATGCCCTGCGTATCCATAAAGATCTGACGCTCCGCTCCGGCTTAACAAAACCCCTGCAGGCACGGATTCAGCACAGTATGATGCTCGATTACGAGATGTTGCAGGATTACCAGCAGGCTGCCCGAATTGCGCGGACTATGCTGGAAGAAAATCAGCATTCCGCAAATCTCTACATTGAAAAACTGCTCTTTTATTCCGAAAAAAATCAGGAGTGGGAAAGTGCCGAAATAATCGCCAAAAAATATACAAAAGAATTACCGGAACGTTATGGCCGGCGGCTGGCTTTATACCGGGTTCTGCATGGGCTGGAACTGCAGGAAAAAGATCAGGGAAGAGATGCCAGAGTAAAGTTTAAAGAAGCTATAAAAGCGGATTCTCAGTGCGCGGCAGCCTATTACTATCTGGGTAAATCCTATTATGTAGAGGACCGTGCGCAGGAAGCTGTGGATCAGTGGCGGACTCTCTGCACAAAAGTGCCGGACCAGTGCTACATTGTATATGCAGATCTTGAAAAAACCTGGTTCGAAATGGGCAAATTTACTGAAGCTGAAAAATTATACACTGGCTTGTTGGAAAAAAATCCCGATAATATTCCCGCGGCGCTGGCTTTAGCATCAATCTACAGTAAAAAAGGAAATTTTGAGCAGGCGCAGGAAATACTGGAAAGGATTGAAAAGTTACATCCCGGGGACGAGCGGATACTGGCCAGGCATACCCATGTTCTGTTTGAAAAAAGTGAATTTAAATCCGCCGGTAATAAAGCCCTTAAGTATTTTCAGGATAAGGGGCTTCTTGAAAACCAGTATTACACCTGCAGCAAATGCGGTTACAAAAATGATTACCCTATATGGATTTGTCCCGAATGTCAAACTATCGAATCATACAATATCTGATACTTGCGATTGGCCTTTCATTTTCCCTCCTTTACAGCCAGCCGGATACCTGGTATCAACTGTATGT
>JBAPTX010000325.1:0-3601 GCA_049282375.1 Calditrichia bacterium | reverse complement strand
TAAACTGAAAGGATTTACCACTCTTTACAAAATGTTCTGCAAGAATCAGCTGATTATTGATAAGGCCGATAACGAACTGATCCACCACCCGGGCGCGGAACGGCTCCATCAGATCACTGATCAGGGCAGGATGGCCGTAACGGCTCTGATGATAGAACCCGGCATAGGGATCCATTCCGGTGCTTTCCACCAGGGCAAAAATGTTATTGAACAGCAAGGTATATCCGAAACTGAGCAGGATATTCACCGGATCCGGCGGCGGATGTTTGCGCCTCTTTCTGAATCCCATGCGGTTTTTTAAAAGGGCAGCGAAATGGGTGTAGTAAAGGGCCGCAAAACTGCCCTCAATTCCCCGCAGCCGCTCAATATCTGCCGAGGCGGCGGTGCTGTTCAGCGCATTCTGCACCCGGTAGGCCAGGCCCTGGTAAATGCCGGGATTATGCCGGCGAATCAGGTTGCGGGAATTACGGATTTTCGCCTGTACAATCTCTTTTGAAAGCGTCAGTACAAAAGCGGGCTCCCGCCGCAGGGCAAACTGCTTTTCCCGGATCTGAATATTTTTCCCGGCAGCGGAAATGACCCGGCCTTTAAATCGCCCATCGCTGCTTAGATATATCACTTCGATGCCGCGGCCCATCAGAATGCCCATCATGGCAGCGGAAATCTCAATGCGTCCCACCAGCACCAGAGTGGAAAGGCTTTCCATAGGATACAGATAAATCTTTTCCCTGTTTTTCACAACAATCAGCGAATGACCCCGCTTCAGCAGCCGGGAACCCTGTTCGGTGATAAAGAGTGTGTTTTTAAATCCCCCCTTCCATAACCGCCTGCGGGAGTTGCTTAATCCGGAACGGCAGTTCCAGCAACAGTCCGCACTGGCGGCCGGTAATCCGGACCAGTTCCGGGATTTCGGTGTGGATCAATTTCGCTGCTGATTCCGGAAGAACAGCCAGCCATATTTCATCATGAAGCAGAAAAACGATGGAAAGCGGCCAATGGTTTTCCTCCACCGCTTCCTGAATTTGCAGCAGCAGTTTTATAAAGAAGTCGGAAGCGCTCCCCTGAATGATCCGGTTGCAGGCTTTGCCTCCCCAGTTGACTTCATCCGGCAGAACAGGGATGGTTCTGCCCGTCAGGGTTTCTATAAAATGTCGTTTATGCACTTCCATAAATACCTGCTGGCGCCATTCTTTAACGGCCTGCAGGATTCTCCGGGAGAAGGTGGACCCGGCAGGAAGATCTCCGGCATTGCCGCCGTTGATCAGCCGCAGCAGCCAGTCCTTCCCGGCTTGGCGGTCCTTAGGACAAAGAACGGAATACAGGTCTCCGGCAGGTATTTTTTCCATGCTCAGGTAAAATTCAGCCAACAGAAAATGGAGCAGGAAATGGGGTTCGAATGCCACAAAATCCAGCGCATACATTTCATAACCGGCGGGGGGCTGAATCTGCTTTTCCCGTTCGGATTTCGGCCAGTTCTGTAAAGGGGGCTCCTTGTAGGTGATGCGGCCGGTTTTACTGCCGATTTCGATTTTCGGGTAGAGCTGGCGGCCATTCACCCGGATTCCCCGGCTGTTCAACTGCAACAACAGCTTACCCGGCGGGTCCACCGTCACTGTATCCATTTCGCGGCCGCCCGTTGAAACCGGCGGGTCTGATTTCAGCAGGCCGGCTGCAAAGCGATGGGCCGATTCCATTTCATTCAGATTTTCCAGCGCAAATGCACACTGTCTGCGGATATAAGACGCCTGATGGATATTTTCTTTTTCCAGCTTCAACAGCCGTACCACCATCCGGCGGTAATCCGGTTCACCAGCCAGTTCCACCAGCGCACAGAAATCGCCGGAAGCAAAATGGAGCAGAACTTCCTCCGCCGGCAGCCGGCAATCGCTGAAAGAAAGCACGGCAAGGGCACGGCTGCGGATCTTGGGGGAAGCATCCCGGCAGGCTGAAAACAGCAGTTTTCTGATCAGTTTATGCTCATCCATCCGCCGGTAAAGGGTTTCGAAATCCGCCAGTGCATAATGGAACAGGAACATATCGGTTGCAGAAAGCGAGATGCCGAACTCATCGATCAGAAAGGCGGCTTCCCGGCGGATGTACCAGTGGTGATGGCACAACAATTTTTTGAACTCGCGACCATCAACAGCAGATTTTTTCTGCAGCAGGGTTTTCCGCAGGCGCTCCAGAAGCTGTAAACGGCGGGAAGAATCCGGGGATATCATAATTTCCCCGATCAACCTGCCGGTGTCCTCCTCAGCAAGCTTGCTGCCGGTTGGTCCTGCTGCTCTTATTTTTGAATCTTGCACGAACCCGGAACTCCTGAAAAATATTCACTGTTTTGGTTATCTTAAAGCACAGATCAAAATCAATTTATTCCATATGGAATAAACATCCCGGCCGCTGGCGGTAATGATTTACAGGCCCTCTTAAAAAATCTCCGCTGCTTCGGAATCCGGTGATACCCGGGACGTTTCCACTCTCTCAAATTCAAGATCGGGTTGTATAGCAAGGGCAATCCGGTATTCCTCCCCGGCCTGCTCCGGCTGCCCGCACTGCCGGTAATACTCGGAGAGCAGCAGGTGAGCTTCGGCATAATCACTGCCGTACACCTGCTGTTTAAACTGAATGGCCCGCAGCAATTCCCCTTTCATTTCCGGCCATTTACCCATTTCACGATAAACCCTCGCCATCTGCAGGCGGATTTTATGCTTGCCTTTCTGATCCCGTTTTAATGCTTCGCAAAGATCCCGGAGAGCGGGATTGAGTTTACCGGTTTCCATCAGAACCAGCGCCCGGTTCAGCAGAATATAGGGTTTGCGCCGCTGCCGGAGCGCCCGGTCAAAATACTCCAGTGCTTTTTCATAATCCTGCCTGCCGGCATAGACCCGCCCGATCTGGTCCAGCACATATTCCTGCGGACGATGGGGATTCAACGCCTGCTGCAGGCAGGAGAGCGCCCGGCCGGTCTCTCCGGCTTTGCCATGGGCTTTCCCCAGTTCATAGTAGATATGATTGACGGACAGGTATTTATCTTTATTAAGTTCCATCGTCTCTTCCAAAACGGCCACAGACCGGTTAAAATCCTTCAGCCGCAGCAGGACTTTGCCGTATAAGAAACCGGTTTTGACATAGGTTTTAAGCTGCTGCTTCTTGCGGAATTCATCCTTTTCCGCCTGCCACACCTCCCGCACATGTTCCAGATGAGGGCTTGCCAGCCTTGACTTATCCATTGCCCAGTAACTGTATGCCAGCCGATAGCGGCACACCAGGTAGTCCGGATATTTTTCCAGGGCTTTCTCAAACCAGTCCACAGCAGTAGCCCAGTTCTTCTGCAGATAAAATACATATCCAAGGGAGTAGTATGGCTGGGCGCGTTCAGGCTCCAGTTCAATCCAGCGGGTGTAGCAGATAAGGGCCTGATCCAATTGATCCAACTGGGTGCAGGCAAATCCCAGCGAACGCAGCATCATGGCATCTGACCACCCCGGGTTTCCTTTCTGACAAAGCGGCTTCAGCTCCTGCACAATAGCCTGCCAGTTGTTCTCCTTTTCCCATCTTTTCATTTTCTGATTCAATTCATTGAGATCGAAGATATCGCTCC
>JBAPTX010000324.1:0-3095 GCA_049282375.1 Calditrichia bacterium | reverse complement strand
GCCTATTACCTGAAGTTCCCTGCCGCCGATTCGGTGCACATTACCGGAGCGGAAGTAAAGGAGTGTGTTTTCCTGCAGGTCAGCGCAGGCTGGAATCTGATCAGCGGGCTTTCCTGCAGCATCCCGGTAAATGCCATTGATGATCCTGGGCAGGTGCTGATTCCCGGCACTATTTTCGGCTTTAACGGCACTTATTACAGTGCGGACACATTGAAACAGGGCACCGGCTACTGGATGCGCTGCAGCAGTAACGGAATGATATCCATTTGTTGTGAATAAGGAAACCCGGATGGTTAAGAGAAAGGCCTGAAATTTGGAACATTTTAATGATAAGGTTAACAGCAGTAAATGCCTCAGCCGGAAGTTTTTTTGCAGCGGGGCGTGGTATTCCGTTAAATTAATGCTGATGATGGTATTGTTGGTTTCCGCCGCCGCCGGGCAGAGTATCAGGGTGATGACCTATAATGTTCTGAATTATCCGTTCAGTCTCGGGCCGGAACGCCATGCTGATTTGCGGCAGGTGATTGCGGCAGCGGACCCGGATATTTTAATCGTGCAGGAAATGACCACCAGTGCTGCGGCATTGACTTTTCTTGATTCGGTGATGAATGCAGGAAGTGTTCAATATCAGGTGGGCTGCTTTTATCCCAATCAAAACCTGAACAACAGCGTCTATTTTAAAACTGCAGTATTTCAGTTCATTAAAAATCAGCCTGTCCCCACCGGCGAACGGGATGCCAACGATTTTGTGCTTTGCCATATTTCGGCCGGGGATACCCTGCATTTAATCAGTGTGCATTTAAAGGCAGGAAGCGATCCTCCCGATATAGAAACCCGTTCCCGGCAGGCGGACAGTATCCGCAGTTACACGGACCAGTTGCCGCCGGAAAGCGAAATCATTATTGCCGGGGATTTTAACATTTACACTTCCAGTGAACCCGCATTTCAAAAACTGCTGCAAAACAGCGGGCAGGGAAGCGGGTTTGTGATTGATCCACTGCAATTGGACGGAAACTGGCACAGCAATCCTGCCTTTGCCGCCTATCATACCCAGTCCACCCGCCTGCGGGATTTTGGGGGTGGCGCTACCGGAGGGCTGGACGACCGTTTCGATGTGATGCTGTTTTCGCCGGCGCTCTGGGATACCGCCGGAATTCTTTATCAGGCAAATTCCTATACAACTTTTGGAAATGACGGCCTTCATTTCAACGATTCCATTAATGAACTGCCCAATCAGGCGGTGGGCGCGGAAATGGCAAATTCTCTGCACTATGCTTCGGATCATCTGCCGGTTTATGCAGATTTCACGCTCGGGGCGCCGGTTTTTTCATCGGGAAAGCTGCTGCTGACCGAGTTTGTGGTGAGTCCCACTCTTGCTGAATTTATAGAAATTTACAATCCGGGCGATTCTCTGATTCGTCTGGACAACTTTTATTTAACCGACGCTACTTATGCGCCGGGAAATACTTTCTATTATAATATTGTAACCGGCAGCAACTACGGGGGCGGGGCCTTTGCCGATTTTCATGCCCGCTTTCCCGCCGGTGCGGTAATTGCCCCGGGGGAATACCAGACCATTGCCCTCGCCGGTGATTCTGCTTTTCATGCATTTTATGGTATTGAACCCACTTACGAACTGCACGAAGACGGTGCTGCTGCATTTCCCGATGTGCCCGATATGCGCGAAGCGGCGCCGGGCAGCGTTAACGGGCAGGGCGGTCTTACCAACAGCGATGAGGTGATTGTGCTGTATTACTGGGACGGCTACAGCGACCTGGTGCGGGATGCGGATTATGTAATATATGATGATGCCGGGATGGTGCCGGAAGAGGCAGTGGATAAAACCGGTGTACTCATTGATGGTCCGGATCCCGATGCCGGTCAATCCGCTTACCTGCCGGATACCCCGGTTATTCAACAGCGGCCCGCACCTGTCTCCGGCTATGGGCTAAGCACCCAGCGGATTGATTTCAGTGAAGGCGCCCAGCCGCCAACTGGCGGTAACGGCATCAGCGGTGCGGATGAAACCGGTGAAAATCTGGATCAGACTTTTGCCGCGGACCTGCCTCCGACTCCCAACCGGCCGTATGATTCCGGGCAATATGATCTTTACGGGACGGCGCTGCTGGCGGACAGTCTGGGGAATGCCGCCGGAACAGTGGCCATTCTGATTTCTGCCCGGCGGGGAGTATTACAGCAGGATACCACAGATCAAAACGGATTTTACAGCTTTACCGCGCTGGATTCGGGAGAATACTATTTGTATCTGCAGAGAACAGGTTATTTGCCAGCGGATACTTCCTTTTATCTAAGTGAAAATATGGCTCTTCAAACAAGTCTGCTGCCCATTCCTCCGCGCAGTGCAACAGTGGCTTTTCGTAGCGGCTGGAATCTTACCGGTCTGCCGCTGGCGGTGGAAAACGGAAATATTACCGCTGTATATCCCAATTCGGTAAACGGAAGCCTGTTCAAATTCGACGGGAGTTATCAGCCGAGCGATACCCTCAGGGCCGGGGAAGGTTACTGGTTGCGCTATTCCGCATTTGCCACTGAAACAGTAACGGGGTGGCCGCTGGCGGCAGAGGTCATACATTTGCAGCCGGAATGGAATCTGGTTTCGGGGATATTTTGTCCACTGCCTGTGTCCCGTATTTACGATCCGGCTTCGCTGCTGACAGCGGGAAATGTGTATGGATTTAACGGCGTTTATTTTTCAGCCGATACTCTTTTTCCCGGGGAAGGGTACTGGATTCGCAGCAGCGGAGAGGGCGCTGCAGCGCTGCTTTGTTCGCCCCCGCCGGCAACCGCATTTACCCTGCTGCAAAAAACGGTAGTCCCGGAAAATACATATACCTTTCATCTATCTGATGCCGCGGGAAAGCGGCAGCAGTTGTTTATATCTGAAGAAAAAGTTGATCCGGAAAACTTTCGCCTGCCGCCTCTTCCCCCGGCCGGGGCTTTTGATGCCCGCTTCAGCGGGGATTACCGGCTGAGTTGTGAGAATGAAGCAATGATCCTGCTGCAGTCGGACCATTACCCGGTGCGGATCGCCCTGGAAGCATTGCCTGAAAGTGAATCAGTGCAAACATTTCATT
>JBAPTX010000323.1:0-30756 GCA_049282375.1 Calditrichia bacterium | reverse complement strand
CGCTGGGCGGATTAATTGCCGCCGGTGTGATCTATCTGCTGACCGGATTGGTGCGGGAAATCGCTTTCCCGCAGCTTAGCATTCTGCCGCATCTTTACCTTCTGCTGATATCCGCCGGACTGCTGTTCGGACTGGCCGGCAGCTTTCTCTCTGTAAACCGCTATTTGAAATAATGTCAATCTGCAGGGCGAAGACGAACGGTTAGCAACTGGCACCGCTGTGCAGCCGAAAATCTGATTTGTTGTATTTTAGTTACAGGCCGCATCGTCGGACCCAAGCAAATCGAAAACTTCCTGACACTGCCGTCCGATGGCAGAAATAGTTATTTCCACCCGGAAGGACATCCGATAAACTTCGCCGGGAAGCGGTGCGGGATCAATTGAGCCGGTAATGCGGAATTTCAGGGAATCTGTGCCGTTTTCCAAAATATCTTTGCGCAGCACCTGCTCTATGTAATCCGTACCCGGCGATTCCAGGGTCAGCATCTGTTGTTGATCAATTATTTGCCCGGGAGTAATTCCGGAAAATTCCACAACTTTAATTTTCTGATTGCCGCCGGTGCGAAAGACGGCATCCATTTTAGTAGCGGTATTACTGGTAGAAAAAACTGTATAAGCCATCCCCTCGATTACCACATTGTTCAGCTCAAAATCAGAAAGTTCATCCAGCCGGGTTTCAACTTCACTAAGAATAACTTCCGGGTCCAGTACCCAGTTATATATCAGCGTATCCACCGGGGTGGAGAATTCAATATCTTCCGAAAAGGTAACGGGCAGCGGGAAATAGACTTCCTTTTTAACACAGCCGTTCAGGGCAATCAGCAGAAACGTTAATGCTGCTAAACTATATTTTTTCATGTAAAAGTCCTTTCCATTATAATCCGAGCGCGAATCCGGCGGTAAGCACCTGCTGACGGCCAAAGCTGTAATCCAGATTCAAATGAACCAGTAAAAAGTTCAGGCCGACACCCGCTGTAAAGCGGAATTTATTGCGGCCGCTGACATCTATAGAAATTTCGCGTGTTTCTTCGAATGCATCAAAAGTATATCTGACATTTGCACGGGATGATTCCCATGCCAGACCGCTGTAAAATTCCACTACGGAAATGGACTGGCTGACTTCGGCATGCAGAGAAAAAAAATTTGTTTTTATAATATCCTCCACATTAAAGTGGTGATAAAAAAAACCGGCCGCGATATTCAGGGGGCTCAGCGGAATATACTGATCGATGCTGTGCCGTGCGCCGATGCCGAACAGGGTAATTTTCCCGATATCTTCACTGAAGTCGGCGGACATGTAGCGCAGACTGGCCTCCGTCCCGGCGATACTGCCAATGGTTAAGGTGGGCGCCCCGATTAAAAATGATTTCAGGTCATAACCATCCGGAAATTTGAACTGCGTTCCGCCATCTCCTTCAACCAGCGCCCCCTCATCCCCCACAATTGTCGCTGTTTCCACATGGTCGCGCGGCGGCATAAAAAAACCCTAGGTTGCAGCCCGGAAGGTTTTCTGATTACTGGAAAAGAGAGCCAGCATGGCATTCAGCCGTAATTCCAGGTGTATTCCGCTTTCCGGAATTTCAGCCGTCCGGTACAATCCTGAATTCAGATTGGCCCCAAATGCCGTTACCAGCGGCTGGATAAATCCATCTGCATTGTCGCCGGTATAGCGCTCCAGCAGGGGTTCAATTTGGGCAGATAGGGGGTGCCATACAACGGCGGTCAACAGCAATGGCAGGATGAGAATCAACAGGTCTTTTCTGAACATGAGTTACTCCCTGATTAATGCATCGAGAATTGCGGATGATAAATTAAGGTAAATTAATACCATAATCGAGAGATTTATTCTACAGAGCGGATTTGTTCTGCCAGTGAAAAAGAATCTTGAATCAAACCGCTTCCGTGTTATCTTTGTTTTGATCTATTTTTACCGAATTAAAATGAAATGTTCTTCCGCCATATTGCTGCTTCTTATTCTTTTAACCCTTGCCGGGGGTCAGACCCGGCAGATTAAATTTGAACATCTGGGAAAGGAAGACGGGTTATCCCAGGTGTCTGTCAGCAGTATCCTGCAGGACCGGCAGGGCTTCATGTGGTTTGCCACCTTCGAAGGGTTAAACCGCTATAACGGATATGAATTTACCGTTTACAAAAACGATCCCGCTGATTCCAATTCATTATCTTACAACTGGGTCAATGCCATTCTGGAAGACCATTCAGGGCAACTGTGGATAGCCACCGACGGCGGCCTGAACCGCTATAATCCGTTAAAAGACAATTTTACCCGGTTTAATATAATGGGCAAAGATTCCGTCAGTCTGCGGCAGGCCCGTACTCTCTATGAAGATTCCGAGGGCAATATCTGGATTGGTACCTGGCATGACGGGGGCTTATGGCGAATGGAAAAGAAGGCTGCCCGCCAGCCTTTCCGGCAGTTCAGTATTGCTCAGGGGCTCAGCAGCATGGACATCTGGTGTTTGCTGGAAGATGCTGCCGGGTTTTTATGGGCCGGTACCTATGGCGGCGGTTTAAACCGCTCCCGTTTTACCGTCGGGGAAATAGGGGAAGCCGAGAGCAGCTTTGCCGGCCCCGATTCTCTTTTTCAGCAGTTTCATCATGAAGGCGATTCACCGGCGGGTCTCAGTGATGAATATGTGCGATGCCTTTTGCAGGATCACCTTGGAGACATATGGGTGGGCACCCGGGGCGGCGGATTGGATAAAATCCAGCAAAACGGGGATTCTATTATATTCGAATCGTTTGTCCCCGCTTCCTATCCTCCGGAAAAATTATCTGATAACCGGATCTGGTCCCTGCTGGAAGATGATACAAAGAATCTCTGGATCGGGACGGAATCCGGCGGTATCAATATTTTGAATGAATCGCGGCAAATGATCGGCAATTACCGCAACCATCCTGCAGACCTGAACAGCCTGAGCCATAATTTTGTTATTTCCATGTTTCAGGATACTGCCGGGGCGGTCTGGCTGGGCACACACGGTGGAGGAATTAATAAGTACGATCCGCAGAAATATAAATTTCACCGGGTTTATAATAATCCGGAAGATACCAACAGCCTGAATTTTAATGAAGTATGGGCACTTTATCAGGATCAGAACAATATTTTATGGATAGGGACTTACGGCGGCGGCCTTAATCGTCTGGATCGCAGCACCGGAAAGTTTCGTTTTTACCGCCATCAGCCGGAGAACCCCAACAGCCTGATTAATGATAAAGTTAAAGCACTGCAGAAGGACCGCAGGGGGAATTTATGGATTGGCACCACCGGCGGAATAAGCGTCCTGAATCTGCGTAACGGCACTTTCACCAATTTTGAGCAGAATCCTGATGATCCCGGGGCGCTGACTCTCAATAATATTACTTTTATTTTCCGGGACAGTGATGATGATTTGTGGATCGGCACTTTTGGCGGCGGACTGCATCGCTATAACCCATCTACAAACAGTTTTATCCGCTACCGCCATAACGAGCAGGATCCACAAAGCATCAGCGGGGACTTTTTATATTCCATGTACGAAGACCGGCAGGGAAATTTTTGGGTTGGCACCTGGCAGGAAGGATTGAACCGGTTCGATAAAGCAACCGGCAGGTTTAGCCGGTTTTCAGACAGCCTAAACACCGCCACCAGCCTTGCTCTGAATTCCGTTTATGCGGTTTATCAGAACAAAAGGGGAATTTACTGGATCGGGACCGCCGGCGGCGGTTTGATTAAATATGACTCTCGCTCCGGCGAGTTTGTGCAGTTTACCGAAAAAAACGGGCTTTCCAATAATATGATTTATGCCGTTATCCCGGACCGGCAGGAAAATTTATGGCTGAGCACTAATCACGGCATTTCCCGGTTTACTCCCGCTGCGGCGGCCGGCGAACACTTCAGGAATTATGGCCTAGAGGACGGTTTGCAGGGTTATGAATTTGCCCAGGGGTCTGCTTTCCAAAATGAGGCCGGAGAAATTTTCTTCGGTGGGATTAACGGGTTTAATTATTTCTATCCCGCAGAAATAAAGGACAATCCCTACATCCCGCCGGTAGTATTTACCCGGTTTCGGATCATGAACCGCCCGGTGGAACTGGACACCCCCATTACTTATAAGAAAGAGCTGAATCTCTCCTACCAGGACCGCATTTTTTCGCTGGAATTTGCCGCTCTGAATTATACAAATACCCGCCAAAACCGCTATGCCTACCGCCTGTTGGGATTCGATCCCGAATGGGTGGAGGCGGGTCATCAGCGAAGCGCCACTTATACCAATCTGGATGCCGGTACTTACCTGTTTCAGGTAAAAGGCAGTAATAATGACGGTGTCTGGAATGAAGCGGGAGCCTCCCTCCGCATCGTGGTAGAACCGCCCTTCTGGAAAACGTGGTGGGCTTACAGCATTTATACCGGACTGTTTCTGCTTGTTGTTATAGGATTAATGCAGATGCGGATACGCAAGGAGCGCCAGCGGGCCCAGGTTCGCGAAATGGAAAAAGAAATTGAAGTTGCAAAGGAAATGCAGCAGAACCTTTTACCGTTATCTGCTCCGGAGGCCCCTCATTTCGACATTGCCGGCGGGTGTCTGCCGGCGTTTGAAGTGGGTGGGGATTATTATGATTTCTTCTGGCTGGACGAGGGGCAGAAAGAACGTCTGGCGGTGGTGCTGGTGGATGTGGAGGGGAAACGGATGCAGGCGGCTTTCCCTTCCGTTTTATTTAACGGGATGCTGAAAACAGTGGTTGAGTTTAATAAAGATTGCCCGCTGCCGGTGATTTTCGAGATGCTGAACAGCATTTTGAAAAAAGAATTCAAGGGCGATATCGGCGTCTGCATGCTGCTGGGGATTCTGGATATTCCGCAGCGCCGGTTTCATTTTGTGAATGCCGGCTGCGAGCCCCCGCTGCTGATGGAGGGGCAGGCAGTACGCCCGCTGGAAAGCCGCCAGACCCGCACTCCGCTGGGCAAACTGCACCGCGTAAAATATCAGGAATGCAGCTTCAGCTTTTCGGCTGGCGATCAAATTATTATTTTTTCGGATGGTATTTCGGAAACACGCAATGGCAGCGGCCTTTTTTTCAGTGAATCACTGCCTGCCGTCATTGCCGAGGAGCCGGAAAAAACGGCGGCGGAACTGATCGTGCATATTCATAACTCGCTCCGGCAGTTTGCCGGCACTTTACCGCAGCAGGATGATCAGACCCTACTGGTTATCCGTCATACCGGTTAGCACCCGGCGGGCGGTCTCTTCGTCCGGGAAAATCGAATCTGCACATAATTCCTCAATGCCACTGCTGCGGAAGGCATTTCGGATCATCAGGGAATCAACACTGCAAAATGCCAGGATGCCCCCGCGAACATCCAGTTCATCGTAAAGGGATAAAAAGCCGCTGATGCCATGACTGTTGATTAATTCCACCTGCTGCAGGTTAAACAGCAGCCGCAGCGGTTCCCCGGAACTTCCGCTTTCCTCTGTGATTAAGGGCAGAATTTCCTGTTTTACCTGCAGTTTAAAATCCAGGTCCAGATAGGTTTCCGCCGAAGCCGCCCGGAAGATCAGGAAACCTTGTTCCTTTTCCATTTTCATTTTATTGGTCTGCTTCATTCTTTCCCCTTCCGGAATTTAACCATTTTCAACAAGGTGCCCTGCGGGCCGGATTCAATATTCAGGGTATCCATGGCTTCGCGGATTAAATGCAGTCCCCACCCGCGGGTTTCCCGCCGCCGGCGTTTTTCGCGGAAATCGACCGGTTTTACTGCAGCAGTGTCAAAACCATGGCCGGCATCTTTTACAATAATCCTCAGCTTATCCGCATCCACTTCAAAAAAAATTTCGACTTTCCCGCTTTTTGAACCGCTGTGCTCCACAGCATTGATGACCGCCTCGATCAAAGCGGTTCTAACCTCTGTTTGCCATTCTTCATTATCACGTACATCACCCATTTTCATCATTATTTGATTGGCTCTTTCCAATGCAAGCAGTTCCACCCGCGATTCCAGGGGCAGCAGCAGGGTTTCATGAAAAGATTGATCTTCCTTTTCCTGCATATTTACTTATTCCTCGTTCATTTTAAGATATCTTTGCAGCCGCCGGAAGGCGATGCCCAGTTTTTCCATCGTGCGGATTTTATGATGATCGGTCTTTTCCCAGGCAAATTTTACATACTGTGCCATTGCCTTTTCCAGCGGCAGTACTTCATTAAACACCAGTTTACGGGAATCGCCGGGCTGCCAGAGTGCCGGATCCAGATTTTCACGCCCGATGGTCCCGCCGGGGCAGGAAATAAATGCGCCGGTAATCACCTGTTCCAGTTCGCGGATGTTTCCCGGCCAGGCATACTGCTGCAAAACCCGCATAGCAGCAGAGGATACAGATTGAACCTGTTTTATGCGGCTCTCTGAATTCAGTTTATCCACAAAATGATTTACCAGAAGCGGGATATCATCCCCGCGCTGCCGCAGCGGCGGCAATACCAGCCGGAACGTTTTGAGCCGGTAGTATAAATCTTCCCGGAATCGTCCGGCTTTAACTTCTTCTGCCAGGTTCCGGTTTGTGGCGCAAATTAACTGAAAATCGGAATGGCGCAAAGTGGTTTCGCCCAGCCGCTGGTAATTGTGGTCCTGCAGCACCCCCAGCAGTTTGGCCTGTAAATTAAGATCAATTTCACTGATTTCGTCCAGGAACAGAACACCTTTATCCGCAGCGGCGATGAACCCCTCGTGGTCGGAAACAGCAGAAGTAAAAGCGCCCTTTTTATGTCCGAACAACTGACTCTCCGCCAGTTGGGGCTCCAGATTTGCGCAGATCACCGCCACGAACGGTTGATCTTTTCGTAGCCCCAGATTGTGAATGGCCCGTGCCACCCGGTTCTTGCCGGTTCCCGTTTCGCCCTCCAGCAGCACTGATACATTGATGTCCTGCCGGGTAATCAGGTTTACGCGGTCTACGATCTCCTGCATGGCCGGCGAATTCCCGGTAATAAAAGGAACCGGTTCGCCGCCCGTTTTTAGCCGCCGGTTTTCTTCTTCTACCGCTGCTTTTTCAAGCGCGACCGAGGCAGAATTGGCCAGAGCCGAAAGCAGGGCTTTATCATCCGCCGTAAATCCGCCAACATGATCTTCAAACTGGCGGTTTTTTACAAACAACAACCCCACCGGACGCCCGCCTCTCCAAACCGGGGCGGCAATTTCCGCAGAACCGGCAGCATCCAGCCATAACGGTTTCTCCGGGAATGGGGATTCCTGCAGGATTTCCTCAAGCCGTTCCCGTATTCTTTCCGGCTTTTCCAGTCCGAACGACTCCCATAATTCCGGCTCCTTTAAAAATATGGCTCCTCCCCCGGCTGCCATGGCGGAAATGGCTTCCAGCAGCAGCGTCCGCGGAAGTGCCTGCGCGGGCATGCGGGAAGATACCCGCTGCAAGAAACCGTCAATTTTAAATATAAAACGAATCAGTTCACTATCAGGTGTTGCCTGCATATGGTTTTCCTTTTTTTCCACGAAAATTTCTTACCCAAACCCTCGGTCCCTTCCCCTATGCAAAAGGGAAGGGATGGGTCCCCGTTGACTCGATGCGGCTCCCCGTCCCTGTTTAATCTAATCCTTTATTTGCAAAACAGCAATCCAGATTTACTGATTATTGGCATTACGACAATCAGATTTTAATTATTATCAGCATATTGCCAATAACTCCCTGGTTTCATGTATTTCATTATTTCGCGTAATTTCAATAATTACAATGAATAATCTGAATTTTGTAATTTCTGGCACGTCCCTTGAGCTATAAAAATTCAGAGCGATTGGACAGGCGATAAGTCAGGAGATAAAAATGGAAAGATTTATGAATTATTCAACAATGGAACCCGGAAGGAAAGAACAGACAGTCTCTACCCTGCCGGACCTCTGCTATTTGCTGCAGCAGTTAAACTTTCCGTTGGAAAACCGCCGGGATTTTCAGCGCCAGTTGGACGGATGCTTTTTGAACTCTCAAAAGAAGGGTTCACTCTGGCGCTTGTGCCGGGCCATTCTGAAGGAATATGTCTTTGCAGCAGATTTCCCCATTCGTACTCCCCGGGCTGCTTTTGAAAAATTCGGCTCGATTTTATCCGCCTTTCTACTGCCGCATGCTCCTGTTTCCCGACCGGCTTCTATGGATTCCAGCCCGAATGCACTGCTGGATATTTACCGGCAGCGGTTTGGAGAGGAACACGCCGTGGAAGCTTACCGGGCTTACCATGATGCCCACGGTTTGTTTGAAAATCCGGAAAGCGATGAAGTGAATGCATTTGTGGCCGGATTGGGGAGGGGTCGAGCATGTTTAAGGCGCTGAATAGTTACCGAAACCGGCGGCCGCCAACCGGCAGCCAATCAACAGCAAAACCCGTGAATTCCCGCCGCCGGCGAAATTCATATAACCGGGTATTAACAATTCCCCGGAGAAAGGAGGTGTTCAACCGGACAGAAGCTGAAAATTAAAACATCACCCATCTTTAAATAAAACTCATAAACACAGAAGGAGAAGCAAAATGTTAGCGAAAAGTTTAAACTCACAGAAATTCAGCGGCGTGCTGATGTGGTTTTTAACCGCATTGATCCTGCTGCTGCTCAATCAGGCTGCTCACGCCTATAATTTAACAGAGGATGTTGCCCGTCAAATTGAAGTGCAGCTCCCTCAGGAAAAAGCGGAATTTACTTATACAGACGCCCGGGAAGCGGCTGTGCAGGCTTCACCCGCCTGGAGCGCCTTTAAATCCGCCCACCCGGACTGGAAATGGATGTGGTGGGAGCCGGGTCACCAGGCGCCGCAGCGTGCTTACGGCAGCGCTATACCGGTTCCCGGGTTCAACTCGGTCGATGAAAACAACATCGAACAGGCTGCCCGCGCCGCTCTGGGTATCGTTGATGAACTGGCCGCTGTGCCCGATAATGAACTTAAACTGGCCCGTACTTTCCACATAAAAAATTACTGGATGGTCACCTTTGTGCAGGAGCATAACGGGATGAAGGTGTACTGGAGCGAAGTGGAATTGCGTATTTCCGATTCCGGTAATCTGATCGCCTTCGGTCTGGATAACGCACCGGGCTTATCTATAAAGAATCCGGGAGAGGCGCGGAATACCACGGCTCTGCTGGAAAGCGCTCAGCAGGGTTTACCGCAGGAAGCCCGGACCACTGTATCCCCGCAGATCAGCGGTCCCTTTATTCTGCCCCTGAACAATGACGGACAGATGAGTTACCGGGTGGTTTACCGGGTGGAAACCGATGACGCCAGCCTGGATTATCCCTGGATCGCATTTGTGGATGCGGAGAATCACCAGTTATTGAAGCGTGAACTGGCCGTGGATGCACAGATGATCAGCGGCACGGTTTCCGGTGAAGTGCATCCCTCGGTGCTGGTCACGCCGGTATCGGTCAATTTTCTGCTGCAGGATATTGACATTACCAGCCTGCCCTCCAGCACCACCGGCACTGAAACCAGCGATGCTTCCGGTGCATTTTCCCACATGCTGACTGCCGGCAGTACTTCCGGTATTCTAAACAGTGCACTGGACGGCCCGGTGATTCAGATTTCCAACCTGGCCGGTTCCGATGCGAACTACACCAATTTTGAAACAGGTCCCTTCCCGGCGGTTCATAACATTGCCTGGACCAGCAGCAATTCGACTATTACCGAACGCGATGCGTTTTACCATACAAATGTGGTGTTCGAGCATGTCGCCGACATTGACGATGCGCTGGGCGCTTCGCCGGATTTCCGCAGCAATTTCAGTAAACTGTCCTGTACAGTGAACAATTCCGGCACCTGTAATGCTTTTTACTCCCGCAGCCTTCATCAACTCAAGTTTTATCAGCCATTCAGCAGTTGCATTAATACCGGCGAAATTCCCATGGTGATTTACCACGAATGGGGGCATTCCCGTCATTATGAAGAAAATGAAATTGCCGGCGCGGTATGGTCGCCTTCTCCTTCCCAGTTGAAGGAAGCAGTTGCCGATATTACCTCCTGCTATTTTGCCGAGAAAAACCAATTACCCCATCCGGACGGCGTCAGTGTGCTGCGGGATGTGAATAATACTTACCGCTACCCGGACGATTACGCCGCCCTCGGCACCGCCCACGACCAGAGTCAGATTCTGTCCGGTGCATTGTGGAAAATGCGCAGCAATCTGATTGCAAGTTACGGCGCCTCTGCAGGAAAAGAACTTGCCGAACAGCTCTTCCACATTGCCCAGTACGGAGGAGCCAGCCACACCAGTTCCATCGGCGCCTGGGTGGAATTCCTGCTGGATGTGATTATTGCCGATGATGATGACCTGAATCTGGGCAATGGCACACCAAACTTTAACGATATTTCCACCGCTTTTCAGGATCACGGCATCTGGCCCACCAATCTGGGCGTCGGCCCCGATCCGGCGGATGCACATGCACAGGTGGTGCTGGTGCTGGACCGTTCCGGCAGTATGGGTTGGGAATCGCCCACCCGTATGTCCCGCGCGCAGACTGCCGCCAATGCCTTTCTCGGCCTGATGGGTGATGTGGACCGTGCCGGGATTTCCAACTTCAGTGATGTGCACCTGCCCATGTTCGACCATTCTCTGGTGCCATTAAATTCATTTAACCGCAGCTCGCTCTCCAGCCTGATCGGTTCCTTTACAGTGGGCGGCGCCACCAATATCGGCCTGGGACTTGAACACGGACAGATCATTTTAAATCCCGGAATGGGTGTACCGGGCGCTCCTCCCGAGCAGTTTATCCTGCTGTTAAGCGACGGGGAACACAATTCCCCCACCCCTGATCCCAGTCCTGTTTTTGCCGAATTGAGCGCCCTGCCTGCTTCCACCCGCGTTTACACCATCTTCCTGAGCAACAGTTCCGCCGGAGAAACCCTGATGCAGGATCTGGCAGCGGCCCGCGATGGTGTTTTCCTGAATGCGCCGAACAGCGCAGAATTACTGCAGACTTATATCGATATGTACGCCCTGATTATGCAGCGTGACTTGATTCTGAGTTACACCGAACTGGTTAATCCCGCACCGGAAGGCGCCATGGACAGCACCATCACTTCCAAATTCGTGGTTATTGATCCCAGCACCAGCGATGCCCAGTTTATGGGAATCTGGGAAGCACAGGGACCCATTATCGGCGAAGTGGAAGTCATTGATCCCAGCGGCAACAGCATAAAACCATCCAATGTGGGGAGTTATCCCGGCGCAAGTCTGATTAATCTTCAGAACGGCCAGAACATCCGGGTTATTGAACCGATGCCGGGGCAGTGGACCATTAAAGCCAAAGTACTGAATTCCTTGAATCAGGAACGGGTAAAACTGAATGCCTTCTGCCTGATCAACAGCGATATCAGCCTTTCTCTTTCTCAGAAGCGGGTAAACACCGGACAAAACGAATGGCTGACCGTGCTGCAGGCACGCCTGGCGGACGATGGCAACAACTACATGCCGGAACCGATTCTCAATGCCAGTGTTGTGGCGTTTGGCGATAACGGGCTGCAGATTCCGCTGTATGACGACGGCCAGCATTTTGATGAAAAGAAAGATGACGGCATCTACGGTTCCGATGTGGCCGTCGGGGACAGCATCGGCGTGAACTATGATGTGCAGGCCAGTTTTGTGGCGAACGGGCTTCAGAATATCCGCAAGGCCAAAGCATCCATTCTGGCGACTCCGCGCACCACAAGTATGACCCTGAAGCAAAACTGGAACCTGGTTTCTCTGCCGGTTACCCCGCCGGACAGTTCACTGAACGGGCTTTTCCCCGGCGCACAGCAGGCCTATGAATACATCCCCAACCAGGGCTATAACGCGGTTTCCAGATTGTCAACCCGCAGGGGATTCTGGGTGCGGATGAATCAGCAGAAAAGTTTCCTGCTGACCGGCACACCAGTTACCGAATACTCCATGCCGCTGGCGAAGGGCTGGAATATTATCGGCGGGCTCAACAGTGTAAATGCCATGCCCACAACATCCCCGGCAAATGCCATTCAGGTAATGTACTCTTACTCGCCGCAATCCGGATATATGCTGACCAACAGTGTAAAACCGGGCGAAGGCGTCTGGGTCAAAGCGCTGCGTAACTGCCAGGTCATGATGGATCAAAGCGGATTCAGCCGTACAGCGGCAGCACCTGAAGCACTCTGGACCATGATTATTAAAGCAGAAGGGCAGCCGCTGGAAGGCGCCGCCTACGGCAGCCGGGCAGTGATTGGAATGGCTGGAACTGCGGTGGCTTTACCGGCGCCCCCGGATGCGCCCCGATACACAACTCAGGTTCGCCTGGTTTCTGAGAATCCTGAAGAGGGGCCTTTGTATCAGGAGCTGAAATCCGGCAGTGAAGAAAGTCCGGTATGGTCCCTGGAAGTGCAGCCCAACGGCAATTTGGGCGCACAGGCCTCCGGCGGCACTATCCTGAGCTGGACGGCTGATGATTTGCCTGAAGGTAACTGGACGCTGCGCAGTGGAAAAGACGGCAGCGGAGAAGTAATAATTGCCGATATGCGCGAAACCACCCGTCTGGAAATTGAAGGGAATGAAACTCAGTATTTCAGCATTTCCCGCAGCACAACAGCCGGCATCGGTGATGAAGTATCTTCTATTCCGGTGGAATTCGCGCTGCACCAGAACTATCCCAATCCGTTCAATCCTTCCACCCGCATTCAGTTTGACATACCGCAGAATAATATGCAGGTGCGGCTGCATATCTACAATATTCTGGGCCAGCAGGTCGCCGAACTGGTAAATGATTATAAATCTGCCGGCAGCTATACTGTTACCTGGGATGGCCGCAATGCTCAGGGACAAGCCATGCCTTCAGGGCTTTATATCGCCCGGATGGAAGCCGGAGATTTTCACCAGTCCATCAAGCTGATGCTGATGAAATAACCATTCACATTTCCAAACAAGTGTTCAAAAGCTGCTCTCCCGCAGGAGGGCAGCTTTTTTTTGTATTTCAGGATTGACAATTCAGCTCTTAACATCTACATTTTCTTGCAATGAGCCAATATAATAAACCGGTCCGATTAAAAATAAAGAAGAACCGTTATGGACAAAATAATAGTACAAACAGCCGTTCTTGCCTGCCGTCCGGAAAAAGCATTTCAGCTTTTTACCGATAATGGGCATCTGGAAAACTGGCTGACGGCAAAGGCTGAAGTTGAACCCCGCACCGGCGGGAAGTACGAACTCTTCTGGGAACCGGACGACCCGGATAATAACAGCACAATCGGCTGCAGAATTCTTGCCGTTGAACGCCCTCATTTTCTGAATTTCGAATGGAAAGGGCCGAAACAGTTTAAAGATTTTATGAATACTGCACGTCCACTGACCAATGTGACCGTGCTTTTCATACCGCAGGAAGCAGGCACAATGGTGACCCTGATTCAAACCGGATGGAGAGAAGCGGGCGATTGGGAAAAGGCACGGCAATATTTTGTGAATGCCTGGAAGGGCGCGTTCAGTCAACTGGAAAAATACGCCGATGGAATGCAGGATTAAGCAGAACTGTAAGTGGAAAGATATTAAATCCCGAACATGAATTTAAAAAAAATGGCTACGGCATGGAACCGGTTTACAAAACAGAAGAAACGTTCGATAAGATTGATTATAAAGAAAACCCGTTAAAAAAAGGGGACTATGAATATTGCACCTTTAATACCTGCGATTTTTCTGAAACAGATCTCTCCGAAATAAAATTTTCTGACTGCGAATTCAACGGCTGTAATCTGAGCCTGGCGAAACTGACCGGCACTGCTTTCCGCGATATCACCTTTAAAGACTGCAAAATGCTGGGGCTGCATTTTGAAAACTGCAACCCTTTTGGACTCTCATTCACTTTCGAGAATTGCATTCTGAATCATTCTTCCTTTTATGAATGCAAAATCCCCAATACCATTTTCCGGAATTTACAACTGCAGGAGACTGATTTCACCGCATGTGATTTAAGCCGCTCTTTGTTTGAGAGATGCGATCTTTTGCGGACCGTTTTTGCCCGCGCCAATATTGAAAAAGCGGATTTCCGCACCTCCTTCAATTACTCCATTGATCCTGAAATGACCCGTATTAAAAAGGCAAGATTTTCCTTAGCCGGCATTTCCGGACTATTGGACAAATACGACATAGAAATAGAAAATTAAGGTGGGAAGTGCAGCCCCGGATTGTATTTTTAAGAGTTCTGGGTGATAAATACAAATGACCCCGATTCGGAAGAGGAAATTTTGATACCGGTAAAAGCAAAATTATAAAACTGGTATTTGGGGAAGTTTCTGTAAAAGCCCGGTGTTATCCCGAGGATGGATGTTCATGCTGTAGATTGAAGAATATGTTACCCGCAACTAATGTGCATTTTGAAGAAAATCCCGCTGATAAAAATCCCCGTACATATAATTCCCCGCCGGCAGATCCGGCGGCACCTTCCGGAATCTCCGCTGATTCGCGGTTCTGAAATCCTTTTCCGGCACCGATAAAAAAAAGTATCTTTTTGTTATTGGTTGACGGATACATTATTTTTGGCGGCAAATATTGGAACCGGAAAAGCGAGGCAAAATGGATATTGCAATTCTCACCAACGAATATCCCCCAAATGTATATGGCGGCGCCGGTGTTCATGTGGAATACCTGACCCGCGCACTTAAAAATATATCCAATGGCGACCACCGTCTGCAGGTGCTGGCTTTCGGAGATCAGCAGATTGACGAAGGCTCTCTCAGCGTACGCGGCTTCACCCCGGCGGTAATCCCCCCATTTCAGGATAGCCGGCACCGCAAGCTGATGGAAACCCTTCAAACCAACCTCTTTATGAACGGCAGCCTGCCTAAAGCGGATATTCTGCACTGCCACACCTGGTACTCCCATCTGGCCGGTTTGCTGCTGAAAAACCTGCTAGAGGCGCCGCTGGTGCTCTCCACCCATTCTTTGGAACCGCACCGCCCCTGGAAGGCTGAACAGCTCGGCTCTGCCTACCGGGTCAGTTCCTGGATCGAAAAAACCGCCTATCAGAATGCCGATGGCGTAATTGCCGTTTCCGAAGCCATGAAAAAAGACGTTCAGGAGCTGTACGGCGTCAGGGAAGAACGTATCCGGGTCATTCACAACGGCATTGACCTGCAGCAATACCGCAAGCAGTTGAATCCAGCCATTCTGCAAAAGCACGGGATCGACTCTGTAAAACCTTTCGTGCTGTTTGTAGGCCGCATTACCCGGCAAAAGGGCATTATTCACCTGGTGAATGCCATCCACTATCTGGAGCCGGAGGTTCAGGTTGTGCTGTGTGCCGGGGCTCCCGATACACCTGAAATCGGGCGAGAGATGGAAAATGCTGTGGCGGAAGCCCGGCGCCGCAATCCAAACCCGATTGTATGGATTCCCAAGGTGCTGCCGAAAGAGGAGGTAATCGCACTGTACAGCCACGCCGCTCTTTTCGTCTGCCCCTCTGTTTACGAGCCTTTCGGCATTATCAATCTGGAAGCGATGGCCTGCGAGACACCGGTAGTCGGTACGGCGGTGGGCGGCATCCCGGAGATTATTGTGCCGGGAGAAACCGGAACATTGGTGCCGCTGAAGGCGGTTTCTGTCAATAATCCCGAGCCGGCAGATCCGCAGGAATTTTCTCGTAAACTGGCATCCGCCATTAACGAGCTGATGGCAAACAGTGAAAAGCGCCGGGAAATGGGGATCAAAGCCAGACGACGGGTAGAAGAGAAATTCAGTTGGGACAGCATCGCCAAACGAACGCTGCAATTTTATCAGGAAGTTGTGGAAAATAAAAATTAGGATTATTTGTTGTTTCTTTATCAAATCAGCCCCTGCAGTTTACCTCCGTCATTACGCCTACCTTAAAAGGGCAAGTGCTTTACCGTAATTTTTTATTAAAAATACCGGTTAAGCCGGTTATTCTTGTGAAAGTATATATTTATTTCATCCGCTGAAAAAATTTGCATTTCCCTCCATAAGCATCTAAAATTATAGTGATATAAGTCAGGGAAAATGAATATGGGTTTCCTGACCGGAAAAAGTCTTTTCACAATGGATTATCTCCTGTTTTCTCCTGTTAACTTTGCCGCAATAATTATATATCGGATAACCGGGGCACCTTATGAAAAGGACTTTTCCTCTGGACTTTGATTTTGCATAGGCCATTTCAAACATCAGCAGGTATAAAGTAAAGGGACAACTTCAGTATGCAGAATCATACGGAACTGGAACAACTGCAGAAAGAAAATTCCCGTTTGCGGGTGGCGGTGGAAGAATTATCAGTGCTGAATGATATTGCTACTGCCATCACTTCCACCCAGACGGTGCAGACCATTGTAGAATTAATTATTCAGAAATGTGTGAAGCATTTAAATGTAGAGCAGGGGGCGGTAATGCTGCTGGATGAACAGGACCAGTCCAATCCGTTCCATACGATGGTCCGTCAGCAGGATTCTGTATCGGGAATGCTGCCGTACCGCCTGGATGCCCAGCTTACCGGCTGGATGATGAAAAACAGAGCACCGCTGCTGATTAATGACTTTGAAACTGATGAACGCTTTCGGGGGGTAAAGGATCACGATTTTCCGGTGTGTTCACTGTTAAGCGTCCCCATGCTGGTAAAGGGAAAAATGATTGGTCTTCTCACTGTTTTCAATAAACGCAATGATCAGGATTTCAGAAAAGAAGATCAGCGGCTGCTTTCCATTATTGCCGCCCAGTCGGGCACTGTAATCGAAAATGCCCGCCTTTATCAGGAAGAACAGAATGCCATCCGCTACCGGGAAGAAATGCGGCTGGCGCAGGAAATTCAGTTCAGACTGCTGCCCTCTGCTCCCCCGAAGATTCCGGGCTATCAGATTGCCGCCACCAGCATCCCGGCCAAGGTGGTGGGAGGGGACTATTACGACTTTATTCCCATTGACGAAAATCAACTGGTGTTTTCCCTGGGAGATGTTTCCGGCAAGGGAATTCCGGCGGCACTGCTGATGGCCAATCTGCAGGCAACCCTGCGGGGACAAACCGGTGCCGGGATTGCCTGCAGCGCCTGCATTCGAAAATCCAACTCCCTGATCCATCAAAGTACCGCTTCCAATAAATTTGCCACTTTGTTTTACGGCATTCTGGATTTTAGCAAGAATGAAATTACCTATTGCAATGCCGGCCATGATTTTCCTTTTCTCTTTCAGAAAAATGGGTCGCTGACCCGATTAAACAGCGGCGGTATCGTAGTTGGGTTTTTGCCTGATTTTGAATTCCGCCAGGAAAAAGTCCTTGTTGAGCCGGGAAGTGTCCTGGTAATCTATTCCGACGGATTGCCGGAGGCCATGAACGATGCAGAAGATGATTTTGGCGAAAAACGGCTGGAAGAGGTGATCCGGCAAAATATTGAGAAAGAAGCCGTTCAACTGGTAGATATTATTCTGCAGGAAGTGAATGTCTTTGCCGGCAACGAACCGCAGATGGATGATAAAACCATAATGGTAATTAAACGGCTGGAATAAAGAGGCTCAAATATGATCGGCAAAACCATCGCCGGTTATCAGATTGTAGAAAAACTGGGTGCGGGAGGAATGGGTGAAGTTTATAAAGCCCGCGACACCCGGCTGGATCGGCTGGTTGCAATCAAATGTCTGCCCCGCAATCTGGCGCGGGGGGAGGAGGCGCGCGAGCGCCTGAAATCAGAAGCAAAAGCCGCCGCCGCACTCAACCATCCCAATATTGCCACCATTTACGGTATTGAAGAAGTGGATGACCCGGATATCGGCCGCGAGATATTTATCATCATGGAGTATATCGAAGGGCAGGAACTGGCACAGGCGATTCCTTCCCTGACTCCGCCCGTGGTGGAAAATAAAAAGGAATGGGCGGAGGAAACCGGAAAAATCGCTATTCAAATTGCCGAGGGTCTGCAGGCAGCGCATAAAAAAGGCATCGTTCACCGGGATATAAAATCATCCAACATTATGATTACCCCGGAAGGTAAAATCAAGATAATGGATTTTGGCCTCGCCAAATTCCGCGGATCCGCACAGTTGACCCAATTGGGGACTACAGTTGGCACGGTGGCTTACATGTCCCCGGAACAGGCTCACGGGGAGGAAACTGACCGGCGCACCGATATCTGGTCGTTTGGGATAGTGCTTTATGAATTATTGACCGGCCGGTTGCCTTTCAGCGGCAACTACGAGCAGGCCATTATTTATTCTCTGCTGCATGAGGATCCCGTTCCCCCGCAGGAAATCCGCCCGGATATACCGCCGCATCTGCTGCAAATCATTGATCAATGCCTGCAGAAAGACCGCGAAAACCGGATCGGGGATATGCAGGAGGTGCTGGATTTGCTGCAAAATCACGATCAAGCTTCCCGCTCCGGTTTATCCGTTGCTGCTGGCGTAGAAAAATCACAACGGTCTTTTTTGAAACCCTATTCCCGCCGTCTGCCTGTTTTTGCCGGTGCCGTTCTTATACTGGCATTGGTGATTTTTCTGATGCCCTCCGGATATCATTACCTGACCAATCTGGAGGCGGGAAGCGCCTTGCCGGAAGCGCGCCATCTGGCAGTTTTGCCGCTGGTAAATATTGGGGAAAAACCCGACGAACAGGCATTTTGCGACGGGTTGGTGGAAACACTTACCAGTAAGCTCACTCAGGTTGAACAGTTCCACGGATCGCTCTGGGTCGTGCCTTCCAGCGAAGTGCGGCGCAATCAAATAAGCAGTCCCGGAGAAGCGCACCAGACCTTTGGCGCAAACCTGGCGGTAACCGGCAGTCTGCAGTTGTTTGACAATAAATACCGCCTGAATGTGAATCTGGTAGATGCTGAGAATCTTCGCCAGTTGAATTCATTTGTCATCGATGTGGCAAAAGGCAATGCCACTTCCCTGCAGGAAAAAACAGTATCGGGACTGCTGAATATGCTGCGGCTTGAATTAAAACCGGAACTGAAAAAAGTGCTGCAGGCGGGCGGCACCGCCAGCCCCGGTGCCAATGAATTTTACCTGCAGGGACGCGGTTACCTGCTGCGGTACGAGGATGAAAAAAATATCGATACCGCTGTTCAGCTTTTTCGGCGCGCTCTGGAAAAAGACTCCACTTTTGCCCTGGCACATGCCGCCCTTGGCGAGGCTTACTGGCGGAAGTTTGAAGCCAACAAAGAAACCAAATGGATTCCCCATGCCCTGGCTTCCTGCAATACTGCCATGCGCCTGAATGATCAATTAGGACCGGTATATGTAACGCTTGGGTTGATTCATACCGGAACCGGGGAATACCAGCAGGCAGTGGAAAATTTTGAAAAGGCTCTAGAAATAGATGACCGCAATGCCGCCGCATATCAGGGTTTGGGCAGAGCCTATGAGGAACAGAATCAACTGGATAAGGTGGAAGATATCTATCTTAAAGCAATCACCCTGAAACCGGATTACTGGGCCGGCTACAACGAACTGGGTGCTTTTTACTACCGCCAGGGCCGCTATGAGGAAGCCATCAATCAGTTCCGCCAGGTCGTTGCCTTAACTCCGGATAATTACCGCGGCTATAACAATCTGGGTGCCATTTACTATTTGATGAAACGATGGGAAAACGCCCGTGAAATGTTTGAGAAGTCGCTGGCGTTGAATAAATCCTACAGCGTTACCGCCAACCTGGGCACCCTTTACTACATTGAAGGCAAATTTGCTGATGCTGCCAAAATGTACGAAGATGCCCTAAAGCTGAATAAAAATGATTACATGGTTTGGGGTAATCTGGGGGCTGCTTACCACCGGACGGAGTTGTATAAAGAAAATGCCCCTGCGACTTATCGTAAAGCCATTACTTTGGCCGAAGAACGGCTGCAGGTAAATCCCACTGATTATGAAGTTCTTTCTCATCTGGCCGGCTATTATTCCATGCTGGGAAACCGGGATCAAACTCTCACTTATATCAAAATGGCCAACAAAGCTTCTCCGCAAAATATTCTGGTAATGTATCGCACCGGTGCGGCCTACGAGCAGCTTGGCGACCGGAAAGAAGCCATTCACTGGCTCTGCGAAGCCATTAAAAAAGGCTATTCCAGAGAAGAAATCGAAAATCAGCCGGAGTTGCAGGAATTAATTTCGGATCCCCGCTATCGCGAAGCCTTAAATAAAATGAATACCATTTCAGTCAGTAATTAACAGACAGTTCTGTGGCCTAAACCAACGGAGGTTGAATGAGACAGGTAAGTGGAATATTATCTTCAACTGTTATTTTTGTTGTTTTAATAGGAATGGGAGTTTTTCTGTTCAGTCAGCCGCCGGAACCGCCGGCAAAAACCCATAACCTTTCCATTAAAAAAATGAACAAGAAATGGAGAGTCGTGGATGCAAACGATACCAGCCGTGTGCACATTGTTGCCCATCGAGGGGATAAAATTGTCTGGTATGCTCAGGGAAGCGATGTGTATTTCCAGTTTATGGATGATAAGATTTTCGGCGGTTACACCCGGCATTTAAAAGACGGACAGAAACTGGTTTTAAATGTGAATAAACTGGCGAAAAGCGGAGAAAACCGATATGCGGTTTTTTGCCTTTCCGATAATGAGTTTGCCACCGGCGGTTCACCGCCGACTATCATAATTGAACCTTAATTAAAGATCTTTGCTATTCAGTGCCTGAATAAAACCGGAATGCTCATGCTTGCAGTTGAAATATCCGCTGAAAAATTAGTTATTGCCGATAGGCCGCGGCCCGATCCCGCCTCCGGTGAACTGCTGGTAAAAGTACATGCGGCGGGTGTGAACCGTGCGGACGTATTACAGCGGCAGGGGTTGTACCCGCCGCCGCCCGGCGCCAGCGATATTCCCGGACTGGAAATTGCCGGTCAGGTATACCGCTGCGGCAGGGAAGTAAACGGCTGGGAAAAAGGGCAGCGGGTGATGGCCCTGCTTCCCGGCGGCGGATATGCCGGTTTTGCCGTTGTGGATGCCCGGCTTGCCATGCCTGTTCCGCAAAATTTATCCTTTGAAGATGCGGCGGGTATCCCGGAAGTATTTCTGACAGCTTACCAGGCGATCCGGCGGCTGGGAGATTTACAGCCGGGTGAACAGGTGCTGATCCATGCCGGCGGCAGCGGTGTGGGTACGGCCGCCATTCAGCTTTGCCGGGCAATCGGAGCAACACCAATAATTACAGCCGGCTCCGCCGAAAAAATCTCCGCCTGCAAAAAACTGGGAGCCATGCAGGGAATTAACTATCACGACGGCCCCTTCCTGCCCAAAATAATGGAATTTACCGGAGGCGCAGGCGTTGATATGATTATTGATTTTATAGGGGAACCTTATTGGGAGCAAAACCTGCAGGCGCTCAAAACAGATGGACGGTTAATCTTTCTGGCTATGATGGGCGGGAGCCGGGTGGATAAGCTGGATCTGAAGATATTCATGAAAAAGCGTTTGCGCATTATGGGCTCCACCCTGCGTAACCGTTCTCTCCAATATAAAATAAATCTCACTGCTGATTTTGCCGCATTTGCTTTACCCCTGTTTGAAAAAGAAATTCTGCGCCCGGTAATTGACCGTGTTTTTCCTGTTGAAAAGGCAGCCGATGCCCACCGTTACATGGAAGAAAACCGGAACACCGGAAAGATTATCCTGCAGTTTCCTGATTAAAATTAACCGCCCGCTTGTCCCGTCCCAAGGTAAACTCATTCGGCTAAAAAGGGCTTCCGGACCCTTCCTGCTTGTTTTTTCGTAAGATATCATTGTATTTTAAAGAAAATGGAGTGAAGTGAATGACCACCGCTTTAAAAAGTCTTCTGTTTTTCATCCTTTTTCTGCTTGCTCTGCAGGGCTGCGGGGGAGATAAAGACAAGATGATAAAGCCGGTGGATATTGATCTGGAGCAGATTCGCCAGCGCGGTAAACTGGTGGCGATGACCGGTTACAGCGCCACCAGCTATTTCATTTATAAGGGGCAGCCCATGGGGTATGAATATGAGCTGCTCACCCGTCTGGCGGATGAACTGGATATTGAGCTGGAAATCATTATCGAAAATGATTTAAAACGGCTGATCACCCGTCTGAATGCCGGTGAAGGGGATATTGTCGCCCATGATATTACCATTACCAAACCGCGGCGGGAACTGGTCGATTTTACCCAGGCGCTGCTGACTACACGCCAGGTGCTGGTGCAGCGGAAGCCTGAAAACTGGCGCCGCATGAAGCTTCACGATATCAACAGCCAGTTAATTCGCGATCCCATTGAACTGGAGGGAAAAACGATTCATGTTAAAGCAGCCTCTTCTTATGTGGAGCGCCTGGAAAATTTATCCGAAGAAATCGGTTACGAAATTAACATTGTGGAGGTCGGAGGGGATACCACCACCGAACAGTTGATTCAGGAAGTGGCTGATGGTAAAATAGAGTTAACGGTTTCCGACCAGCACATTGCCCAGATAAATCAGGCTTATTACAGCAATCTGGATATTAAAACGCCCATCAGTTTAACCCAGCAGGTGGCATGGGCAGTGCGGAAGACCTCGCCCGAATTACTAAGTGCAATTAACAGCTGGCTGGAAAAAATGAAAAACGGCACGGCATTTTACGTCATCCGGAATAAATATTTTAAAAACCGCAGCGCTTTTGCTCGGCGGGTTAAGAGCGAATATCTGTCCGTAACAGGCGGCAAAATTTCCCAGTATGATGATCTTTTGAGAACAGAGGCGGAAAAGATAGGCTGGGACTGGCGGCTGCTGGCATCTCTGATTTATCAGGAATCCAAATTTAATGTGAATGCCCGCTCCTGGATGGGCGCGGTGGGACTGATGCAGTTGTTGCCCGCCACGGCCCGCGAATTCGGTGCTTCCAATCCGCGTAATCCGGAAGCGAATATTGAAGCAGGCGTGCAGTATCTGCGCTGGCTGGATGAGTACTGGACAGAGCATGTGCCCGATCAGACCGAACGGGTTAAATTTATTCTGGGTTCATATAATGTAGGAATCGGGCATGTGCAGGATGCGCGGCGGCTTGCTGAAAAATACGGCCGGGATCCTGCCCTATGGGAAGATAACGTCGCTTATTACTTACTCAGGCTGTCCGAACCAAAATACTATCGCGATGAAGTCGTAGAGTTCGGGTATTGCCGGGGCATTGAACCCTTTAATTATGTGAATGAGATTTTTGCCCGCTACGATCACTATCAGAAATTTATCAATACCTGATTTTTTCACCGGATTCACAAAGTTACCCCCCTCGGGGGATTTATCCGATCCTATCCCGTTTATCTTGGCTGCCTTACCACTTATGCTTTGCGGGTTGCCACCCGGTAAAGATAAAATCCCAGCAGCAGGAACACGATAAAAGAGACTATCTCGCCGGTAATGCCGTGCATCCCGAAGGACAGGCCAGCCGGAGTACGCCCGACGGAAAAGGCATAGGCTGCAATCAGTACACCCATTACACCTTCCCCGGCAATCAGGCCGGAACTGAGCAGGATACCCGACTTAGTTTGCTTTGCGGCCACACTCTCGGATTGCTGTCCGCGAATTTTTTCTACAATATAGCGGATAACACCGCCTACAAACACCGGCGTCATAGTGGATAACGGAAGATAAATGCCGACTGCAAAAGGCAGCGAAGGCACCGAAAGCAATTCAGCGACAACGGCAAAACTGGCGCCGATCAGCACCAGACCCCAGGGAAGATTGGCCTGTAAAACGCCGTCCACTACTGTCTTCATCAGTGTGGCCTGCGGGGCCGGAATTTCGGATGAGCCGAATCCAAAAGCTTTGCCCAGCATGATAACCGCAAAGGCAATAAAAAAAGCAGAGCTGAAAGCCCCGAACAGCTCACTGGCCTGCTGTTTCTTGGGAGTTGCTCCCAGTAAGTATCCGGATTTCAAATCCTGAGAAATATCACCGGCAATGGAAGCGGCCACAGCCACTACGGTCCCGATAGTTAAAACCGCCGTTTTACTGACCGTGTCCGTCCAGCCCAGCATAAAAAAGACCGCGCTGGTGCCCAGCAGGGTTACAATCGCCATTCCTGAAGTGGGATTGGAAGAGACCCCCACCATCCCCACAATACGGGAGGAGACCGTAACAAAGACAAAAGCAAAAAGGGCAATGGCCAGAGAGCCCACAATGCGTGTGACCAGCATCTGATCCACCCCCACCACAAAGGGAGTGCTGATGGAAATTACCAGGAACAGCAGCACCACTGCCGCAACCACCTTAAAAGAAAGGTCACGGTCCGTTCTTTCGCGTGACTGGCCCTCGGCAATTGCACCGGGTGACAGCTCCTTTATGCCGATTTTCAGGGAATTAATCATGGTGGGGAGTGATTTAAATACAGTGATAATACCGGCAACGGCCACTGCACCCGCCCCGATATAGCGTACATATCGCGTCCAGATTAAGGAAGCGCTCATTTCTGAAATCAGCAAATCAGTCTCCGGAAACATGGGTGCCGCCGCCTGTTCGCCAAAATGGGCGATCGCCGGAATAATTCCCAGCCAGGACAGCAGGCCCCCGGCTACCATAATTGCAGATATCCGGAATCCGAGAATATAACCGACCCCCATTAAAGCGGGAGTCGCTTCCAGTCCCAACACACCCTTTTTTAATCCGGGAACAGCAATTTCCACTTCAGACGGCCACAACTTGGCCAGAGATAAAAATGCTTTGTATATAAGTCCGATCCCCAAGCCCTCAAAAACAAATTTGGCATTGCTGCCGCCCTTATCCGCAGCAATCAGCACCTGAGCGGAGGCGGTGCCTTCCGGGTAGGGCAAGGTATCATGTTCTTCAACAATCAGGAAACGTCGCAGCGGGATCATAAAAACAATTCCCAGCATCCCGCCCAGCAGTCCCAGCAAGCCGATCTGCAGAATACCGGGATCAAATCCCCACATAAATAAAGCAGGAATTGTAAAAATAATTCCCGAGGCAAGTGAAGAACTGGCAGACCCGGTGGTCTGGGCAATGTTGGCTTCCAGAATAGTTGCTTTTCCCCACACCCGGTCCATGGCTTTAAAAAGCGCTACTGAAATAACCGCCAGCGGAATTGCAGTGCTGATGGTCAGTCCAACCCGCAATCCCAGATAGGCATTGGCACTGCCGAAAAGTATTCCGAATATCGCCCCGACAATCAGGGCACGTACGCTGAAATCTGTTATAGTGGCTTCCGGCGGAACATGCGGTTTAAATTTTTCCATGCAGTTTCCTTAAAGTTTTTTTATGCACAAATAAGTGGAACAAGTTTAAAAAAAGCAGTGCAGCTAAATCAAGGAGTATTGCAAATACCCGATTTCCAGGATTGTCTCTGAATATATGCTGCTTTATCGAACTAAAGTATAACCGAGTTGGAAAGCTTACTTAAAAGAAAATCAATAGAACCCCGCTCAGGATCAGCAGGGTAAAAAGCAGGTTTCTTTTCAGATTTTTTTCTTTGAAAAGAAGGGCTCCCAGCAGCAAACTCACAATGATGCCCGCCCTTTTAAATGCAATGACATAACTGACCAGCAGGTATTTTAAAGCCGTATATTGAAAAAGTAAGAGCAGACCGAAAAGAAGGCTCATCAGCCATAACTGAAGAATGTTTTTCTTAAAATATAAAAAATTGTAGTTTTTCTTTCGCAAAATAAGGGGTGTATAAGCCAGTGCCAGCAGCAGATTAATCACAATTGCATAGAAATATTGTGAGCTGCTCAGAACGGCTACTTTTTCTGCAGTGGCGGAAATACTCCAAAGCAAAGCCACCAGCACCATGGAGCGGGTGCCTTTATTGAAAGCCATGCTTTTAATAGGGCTGAGAAAACCGCGGGAATCAAGATGAATCCCATAGCCGCCGGTAATAATCAGCAAAATACCGGCGATTCCAAATATATCCGGTAATTCACCCAGGGCAATAAATGCTACAGGAATAAGAAACAGGGGAGTAAAAGCGGTAAACGGCATAGTGCGGGAGAGTGTGCCGGCTTGTAATGCGCTGAAGAAAAGATACCAGGCAGCAACATTGATCAGAAAACTGAGGGAAACCGCCCAGATAAAATCCTGCCAGTTTACCGGCGGAATACCGACCCAAATCAGAGCAAGTAAAAGAAACGGCAGGATAAAAGTAAAGTTTGCCCAGGTAACCAGCAGCACCGGCAAATTCTGAGTCATTTTTTTGCTATAGGTGCCGTGTAATCCGTAAAAGAGACCGGTCAAAATGGCCAGCAGGTATCCGGTCATTCGCTACGCCGCTAAACATCCTTTTATAAAACAGGCAGTATCCGCGTCGGTAACCCCGGTAACCACCCGTTTTGCGTAATGCTTTTGAAATGCTTCAACCACAGAACGGGTTTTAGGGCCATAGTCTCCATCCACCGAAATAAAATAGCCGATATTGCGTAAATCAGTCTGAAGCTCCCGCACCCTTTGGGCAACCCCGGATTTTTGGCCGGCGTATATCCCCTTTCCGTCATTATCTCCCGGCTGCAGGCTGATCCCATCATAATGTTTGATATTGCGTAAAGGCTGCGGCAGAAAACCGATGCCGGCGGACTGCAGTATTCCCCAGTCAAAATGGGTGCCCGGATCAATTTTTCGATAGGGAGAAATATCCGAATGGCCCAGAATGCGGCGGTCGTCAATGAGGTAGCGGTCTTTCAGAGTGGAACAGAGGTAAAGCAGGGCTTCATATTGCAAAGGCGTATAGGGAATCCCCTTCTTTTCACCTTCATTCACAACTTCAATTCCCACGGAAAAACTGTTGCACCACTTTTCGCCCTTCCAGTAACTGTCCCCGGCATGCCAAGCTTTGTGCTCATCCTTCACCATTTGCACAATTGTTCCGTCTTTGCCCACCACATAATGCGCACTTACTTTTGCAATCGGATTCTGAAACCAGGCTACGGTATTTTTGAGATTGGAAGTCACCGTATAATGGATGATAACCATATCTATGCGGCCGCTGCTGCGGTTGCTGAAATGGGGGGAAGGTTCCCAATCAATCCGGTGCTTGGGACTTTCCTTTATATTGAAATGATAGACCCCCGGCGGCAGGTTTGTATTACCGCCAAAGCGTTGTTTGGCATTCTGCAGAATTGCCGATTTGTGTTTTTTTACTGCTTCCGGCACTTCTTCCAATGCCAGCAATTCCTCCAGTGAAGGAATTTTTATCTCAACCGACTGCTGATCCGGTATGCTGAACAATTCCGTGGTTTTCATGACAGGTCTCCCGTATGATTTGCGGTTTCAAATTAAGCTCAAGAGAAGTAAAAAACAAAAAATTTGCAGTGGTTCTGCACAGTTCCCTACATTGGAAGCAGATTGCGTAATTATAATTTCGTTTCTATATTTAAAAAAATGTAACCATTAAACAATTGAAACCGTAGGAACATGGAGAACGAAAAAAGACAGGAAGACCGGCGCCTGATCGGTCTGGCGTTAGATGGAAATCAAAAAGCATATGAGCAGTTACTAAACCGGTATAAAAATCTGGTATATACGATCATGTATAAGATGGTTCGCAATCCGCAGGAAGCGGAAGATCTGACACAGGAAGCCTTTATGAAAGCGTTCAATTCGCTGGCAACCTTTAATCATGAATTCGCTTTTTCCACCTGGCTGATGAAAATTGCCACCAATAACTGTATTGATTTTCTGCGGAAAAGAAAATTGCGGACCTATTCCATACATGATCCAATCCAATATAAAGATGATCAGATTGAAGTTGAGCTGGAAGACCACGATCCGACACCGGAAAAGAACCTGCTGCAAAGCGAGCGCGCCAGCTTTATTGAAAATGCAATTATGCAGTTGCCCGAACGGTACCGGTATGTGATCATTCTGAGACATAAGGAGGAGAAATCGTACGAGGAAATTGCAGAAATTATGAATCTCCCCCTCGGTACGGTTAAGGCGCAAATTTTTCGTGCCCGGGAATTACTGAATAAAAAACTGAAAACCATTTTACATTAAAGAGAAGGGAGGGTGATAGCATGAGAAAGTCACATCTTTATCTTAGCTGTCTTTTCTTATTGATAACTCCCCTCATTTTACTATCTAAAGATAGCAAACAAGAGGTATTAAAGAAGCAGGAACCTTTAACCAGGGAAAAAAATCTGGTGGTTTTTGTGGATTTCGGAAACGGCTATATGGATTTGGATAATACCCAGAATCCCAACATTTTTGAAAGTGAGTTCATGTTTCAGAAGGAACAGCCGGAAGTGCGCTATGAATTAGTGGGAAATGAGGGGCGCCTGAACATAAGTTTTGCAGGGAAGAACAAAAAGGATGAAGAAGGGGAAAATGTTCATAACATTACTTCCTTAAAGAAGATTTATGACAACGAACTATACCTGAATTTATCCCGCGAAGTCCCGCTTGATCTGGATTTTGAGTTGGGAGTTGTTAAAGGCCAGATGAATCTGGGCGGATTGAAAATCCGCAATCTGCATGTAGAAGCCGGCGTCAGCACTGCCGATCTGATTTTTAACGAATCCAATCCGGTTATTATGCAGCACTGCAATATTGAAGGCGGTGTCGGCAAGTTGACGGTGGATAAAATTGGAAATGCGAATATCCGCGATTTTAATTTTGAAGGCGGCCTGGGATCTTACACGCTTGATTTTTCAGGGACGTATCAATCCGATTTGGATGCCAGAATTAACCTTGGAATGGGGCAGATAAAGTTATATCTGCCCAAATACCTGGGCGTCCGGATTGAAGTGGAAAAATCATTTTTATCTTCATTTTCCGTGGATGAAGTATATAAGAAGGGTGACGTCTATTTTAATGATAACTGGGAGAAAACCCCGTCCAAGCTGAATCTGTATATTGAAAGCGGTGTGGGAAAAGTTGAAGTGGTGTGGGTGGACAAATAAACTCGCCGGATATCATCATTCATCATAAAAAAAGCCCGGAATCAGTGTTCCCGGGCTTTTTTAGTTTAAAGGATTATCCGGACTATGAACATCCGCTGGTGGAACCACATTCCAGACATTTGTAACAACTGCCGTTTCTTACCATTATGCTGCCGCATTCGGAGCAGTTTGGCGCATCCGCCTGGGTGCGGAAAATAACATGCTCGCGCTGCTCCAGCGATTTGGGATTATCTTTTGCAGCTGGACTACTGACCACCGGCACGGCCGCTGCCGGCTCGGGTGCATTCTGAGCTTTTTCTGCTGACAGCCCATTGTCTTCCACAAACTCCGGGCTCATATACTGCAACTGATCTTCTTTGCTCAAAAATTTTAAAGCCATCCAGCGGAATATATAATCTGTAATAGATTTGGCAATGGGAATATGCGGGTTATTTGTAAATCCGGAGGGTTCAAAGCGGGTATGGGTAAACTTATTGCACAGCACCTTCAGCGGAACGCCGTATTGCAGCGCCATTGAGATTCCTGTTGCAAACGCATCCATTAAGCCGGAAACAACCGAACCTTCCTTAGCCATTACAATAAAAATTTCCCCCGGTGATCCATCTTCATACATACCGGCCGTGATATATCCTTCGTGGCCGCCTACCGAAAATTTATGGGTGATGGACTGCCGTTCATCGGGAAGGCGTTTCCGATAGGGTCTTCCATATTCTTTCATCGTTTTTTCCATGGAAGAAGTGCTCAGCGGCTGGGTCCGTTTGCTGTTGTCGCGGTAAATGGAAATGGCTTTGAGTCCCAAACGCCAGGCTTCGGTATAAATGGCAGCGATTTCGTCCACATTTATTTCTTCCGGAACATTCACGGTTTTTGAGATTGCGCCGGATATAAATGGCTGAGTTGCGGAAAGCATCTTGATATGTCCCATATACTGAATGGAACGCTGTCCGCTTTTTGGCTTGAACGCGCAATCGAAGACCGGCAGATGTTCTTTTTTCAGCCCGGGTGCCCCTTCTATGGTTTCATTTTCTGAAATATAGTTGATGATGTTCTTCCGCTCGTTTTCTTTGTACCCGAGTTTCCGCAGTGCTTTTTCCACGGTCATGTTCACAATTTTAAAATTACCGCCGCCCACCAGGCGCTTGTATTTAACAAGTGCCAGATCCGGCTCAACTCCGGTGGTGTCACAGTCCATCATAAAGGCAATCGTGCCGGTGGGGGCCAGCACGCTGACCTGTGCATTGCGGTAGCCGCTTTCTTTTCCAAGCTGATAGGCATCATCCCAGACTTCCTTTACGGAATCGTACAGATCTGCCGGCACCGATTCATCCTTCAGTTCATAAGCGGCACTTCGGTGCTTTTGGATAACACGCAGCATGGGTTCCCGGTTCTTCTGGTATTCTTCGAATGGGCCCATCACCCCGGCTAACTGGCTGGAAGTCAGGTATGCTTCACCTGTCATCAGCGCCGTTATTGCAGCGGCATAGGCACGGCCGGAATCGCTGTCGTAGGGCAGGCCGCGGGACATCAGCAGGGCACCCAGATTGGCGTATCCCAATCCGAGGGTTCTGAAAAGATGTGAATTGTTGGCGATTTCTTCGCGGGGATAGCTGGAATTATCCACAATAATTTCCATTGCGGTAATCAGGGTGCGGACTGCATGCCGGAAAGCATCTATATTCAGTTCTTCATCTTCATTCAGAAATTTCATCAGGTTTAGAGAAGCCAGATTACAGGCTGTATCATCAATAAACATATATTCCGAGCAGGGATTGGAGGCATTTATACGGGCGGAATTCGGGCAGGTGTGCCAGTCGTTAACGGTTGTATCATACTGCATTCCGGGATCGCCGCAGATGTGGGTACCTTCGGCAATTTTCTGCAGAACTTCCCGGGCGCGATAGCGGGTGGAGGGCTTGCCGGTCAGCCGTTCCCGGGTAACCCACTCCAGGTCC
>JBAPTX010000322.1:0-5102 GCA_049282375.1 Calditrichia bacterium | reverse complement strand
GTGCAATAGTGCCGAACCCTGGCGCGAAGCAATGAACAAGGAAATGCAGGCAGAAGCCAGTCAGTATCCCAACATCCGTCTGCTGATCACTGATGCCCAGCAGGATAATGCCCGTCAGGTGGCCGATGTGGAAAATTTCATTGTTAATGAAGTCGATTTGCTGATCATCTCCCCCAACGAAGCCCAGCCGCTGACTGCTGTTGTGGAAAAAGCATACCATCAGGGTATCCCGGTCATTGTTCTGGACCGTAAAATTTTATCCGATACCTACACAACTTTTATCGGCGCTGACAATGTTCAGATCGGAAAAGCTGCCGGGGAATATGCCGCAAAACTGCTGAACGGGAAGGGCCGGGTGGTGGAGCTTTGGGGCTTAAAAGGGTCCACTCCCGCTGTGGAACGGCATAAAGGCTTTATTCAGGGAATTGGATCCCATCCCGGTATCGAAATTATTTATGCCCAGGACGGTGCCTGGCTGCGGCGCCGCGGCCGGGAAATTATGGAAAATGCACTGCAGCGGTTTGAAAAAATCGATCTGGTTTATGCGCATAACGATCCCATGGCGATGGGTGCATTTCTGGCAGCACAAAATGCCGGCAGGGCAGATGAAATTTATTTTATCGGCATTGACGGATTACCGGGGCCGGAAGGCGGGGTACAGGCGGTGGAAAACGGGCAATTACAGGCCACTTTTCTGTATCCCACCGGCGGAGAACAGGCCATAGAAACCGCTCTGAATATTTTACACGGAAAAGAAGTGCCCCATCAGATTACACTGGAAACCGCAACCATTGATTCTTCAAATGCCGGTCAATATCTGGAATAAGAGATGAAAGTATCAGTTTTATGAACCGGTCAGCACGCTCAGAAAATAAGTATTCCCTCGGCATCGATTTCGGCACCAATTCAGTGCGTGCGCTGATAATTGACCTGTCCGATGGCAGTGAAATCGCCACGGCCGTCGCGGCCTATCCCTCCGGTGAAATGGGAATTCTGCAGGATCCTGCTAATCCGCATCTGGCACGGCAGCATCCGGGCGATTACCTGGCCAGTATGCAGTCCGCTGTTTCGCAGGCGGTAAAAACGGCGGAAAATAACAGCCTTTCTGTTTCACAAATTGCCGGAATCGGGGTGGACGGAACCGGTTCCACTCCCCTGCCGGTGGATCAAAACATGCGGGCTTTGGGACTATATCCGCAATTTAAAAATAATTTGAATGCGCAGGCCTGGCTATGGAAGGATCATTCATCCAATGAAGAAGCGGCACAGATTACCAGGGTGGCAGCGGAAATCCGGCCGCAATATCTGCAAAAATGCGGCGGTGCTTATTCCAGCGAATGGTTTTTTTCAAAAATTTTTCACTGTTTGAAAACCGATCCTGAAGTTTTTGCCGCAGCCGATTCCTGGATTGAACTTTCCGATTATATCCCGGCGCTGCTTTGCGGAATTCATGATGTGAGACATGCCAAAAGGAATATTTGTGCCGCCGGACATAAAGCGATGTATAACAGCGAATGGGGCGGCCTTCCCGATGAAGCTTTTCTGGCCCGGCTTGCCCCGGAAATGGGGACATTGCGCAACAGACTCTATGAGCGGGCGGTTTCGAGTGATCAGATCGCCGGATATTTATCGGCAGAATGGGCGGAGAAATTCGGTCTGCCGGTTGGTTTGCCGGTGGCGGTGGGTGCGCTGGACGCCCATTTCGGAGCCGTGGGTGCCGGGATCGCCGAGGGGACTCTGGTGAAAATCATCGGCACTTCCACATGTGACATAATGGTTTACCCGGCAGACGGCACTTTGAAGGATATTCCCGGCGTTGCCGGAATTGTTAACGGCTCAGTTCTGCCGGGCTATCTCGGCATCGAGGCCGGTCAATCTGCCGTCGGTGATATTTTCCACTGGTTTGTTTCCCGGGTGCTGCAGGGCGGAGAGGAAATGCACATTGAACTGTCGCGGCAGGCTACAGAACTGAACGCCGGCCAAAGCGGACTGCTGGCCCTCGACTGGAATAACGGTAACCGGAATATCCTGGCAGATCATGATTTAAGCGGATTGCTGGTCGGACAAACTCTACATACCAGCGCGGCCGAAATTTACCGCACCCTGATAGAAGCCACTGCCTTCGGTGCCCTGCGCATTATCGAAAATATTGAGGAATGCGGCGTAAAAATTGATCAGATAATCAACTGCGGGGGCATTGCAGAAAAAAATCCGCTGGTGATGCAGATTTACGCGGATGTGATGAACCGGCCCATGAAAGTGGCGGAAAGCGCACAGACCGTCGCCCTGGGGGCGGCCATCTTCGGGGGTGCTGCCGCCCTGAAAGCTCATCCGGAGTTTGACAGCGTACCTAAAATTCAGCAGCGGGTCTGCCGCGTAAAAGAACAGGTGTTTTTCCCGACACCTGCGGAACACAATATTTATAAAAAATTGTATGACTTATATAAATCACTGCACGATGCTTTCGGCAGAACCGGCAGCAGTACCGGCCTTTTCCCTATAATGAAAGAACTGCTCAACATTAAAAGAGAAAGCAACACCAGAGCCCCGAAATTTATTTAAAATCAAACAGCATATTCCTCGCTAAAAATCCGGCTAAGGAGGTTGATATGAAAATCTCAACGGTTCTCACTTTTATTCTGATAATGTTGCTTGCTTTCCTGCCGGGCATAATCGGCTCCCAGTTCCCCGCGGATGAATGGTACCGCATGCTTCAAAAACCCTCCTTCAATCCGCCCTCCTGGATTTTCGGCCCGGTATGGACTTTTCTATATATACTGATCGGCATTTCCGGATTTCTTGCCTGGGAAAACCGCGGCAGTTCGAAAACGGCATTCTGGGTTTTTGGTTTACAATTATTGCTGAACGGCCTGTGGTCTTATGTGTTTTTCGGCCTGCATCTGATATGGGGCGCTTTTCTGGTAATCATACTGCTTCTGATTTCCATTATTGTAAACGGCCTGCTGTTTTACAGAATTAAAAAATCAGCGGGTTATCTTTTCATTCCTTATCTTTTGTGGGTGATGTTTGCGACCGCATTAAATTTATCAATTGGTCTTCTGAATTCATGAAATATCTGCCGGAGGGGAAATGAATCAAAATAAACATGACGGCATCCGCCGGGAATTTGATAAAAACGGATATGTTATTGTAAGAAATGTGCTGGATGAAGAGTTAGTCAGTGAAATGCGCGATCATGTGAACTGGCTGCTGGAAAAACACCCCGATACCCGGCCCGAACAACTGCATCACACTCTGATTATGGATAATCCTTTCTGGGTGCGGGTGGTGAAGGACAGCCGTCTGCTGGATATTGCCGAACAGTTCATTGGACCAGATATCGCGCTTTTTGCCTCTCACTACATCTGCAAGCGCCCGCATGACGGGCAGGCCGTACTCTGGCATCAGGATGGCAGTTATTGGCCGCTGGACCCGATGGAGGTGATTACGCTATGGGTCTCACTGGATCATTCCACCCCGGAAAACGGCTGTATGCGGGTAATTCCCGGCACTCAGCATCTGGACCTGCAGGAATTGGAAGAGCGCCGTGATGTGGATAATGTGCTGGAATCCGCCATGAACGCTTCGATGGTGGAGGAGGCCAAAGCAGTGGACCTGCTGCTGAAGCCCGGAGATGTTTCCATTCATCATCCAAATATCATCCACGGATCAAACGCCAATACCTCGGACCGCTGGCGGCGCAGCCTGACAATCCGCTATATTCCGGCGACTACCCGGGTGCTGGATGAAAATTGGCCCTGCGTGATGATGCTGCGCGGGAATCCGGTGGAAGGCATCAATCAGTATGTGGATTGCCCGCGATTCAAAAAAGATATTCACTTTCCCTTTCGCGGCAGCGAAAGCTGGAATGAGCAAACCGGCAAATAAAAGAAAAAGGAGATGCTGCAGCTATGTTGCGCAACCTATCTTCAATCATCTACAGCTTTTTAATTCTGTTTCTGATCACTGATCTTTCGGCTGCAGTTAACCGGGACCCCGTGCTCAGCCTGAACGGTGAATGGCAGTTTTCTACTGCCGAACCCATTGTGGATATCGTGGAAAACCGCAGCAGCGGGGATTTTGACCCGCCGCAGTATCATCCCGAACTGGACAGCCTGATTCCGCCACCGGCAAGGCACAATCCGGCTGAACAGTATCTGCAGGATGTGCAATGGATTCCGGTGCAGGTTCCCTCCGCATGGGAACAGGTCGCCGGTATTGATTATAACGGAGCCGGCTGGTACCGCCATGTCTTTGAAATTCCGGAAAACTGGCTGAAAAAATCGCAGCGGCTCTGGATTGAGTTTGATGCGGTGGCAACGGCGGCGGGTGTCTGGCTGAATGGCAAATGGTCGGGCGGCAACGTGGGCGATTATTCGCGCTGGCGGGTGGAAGTTACCGAAGCAGCAGTTCCCGGACAGAACGAGCTGCTGGTATATGTGGATGAACTGCCGGGCCATATCCATCAGGGATTTCTCAGTGTGGTAATGCCGCACCACGGCGGCATCTGGCAGGAGGTGCGCTGCTATCCCACCGGTAATACGGCTCTAATGAAAGATGGCTTGCATCTGGCCGCAAATCCGGAAACCGGCGAACTGAAAATTACTGCAGAGCTGGAAGGCGGCTGGAACCCGCAGACCACCTTTGCGGCACTGCGCCTTTCCCGGCTGCAGGTCGGCAATTCTGCGGAAAAAGCCGGAAGCATCAATATTGAGAAAGATAACGAATTATTCCGGTTTGATGAAGGGAAAGGCCGGCTTTACGCGGTGGTAAACATCCCGGAATTTGAATTGTGGTCACCTGAAAATCCGCAGCTTTATCAGGCGGAATTCATTCTCAGCAGCGGAGATTTTCAGGAAAAGATTCGCAAAAACTTTGCTTTTCGTTCCATTGAAATTAAGGGAAGCACAGTTTTTTTGAACGATTCCCCACTGAATATCCGCAGTGTTCTGAACTGGGGCCAGTATCCGCGCATTGTCAGTCCGGCACCGCCTGCCGAAACCGTTAAGGAAGAATTCCTTTATTTCCGGAGCCTGGGCTTGAATGCCGAAACCGTCTGCCTGATGATCATGCCGGACTATTTTTATGATATCGCCGATGAA
>JBAPTX010000321.1:0-4783 GCA_049282375.1 Calditrichia bacterium | reverse complement strand
GGGTAAGCGAGCTGAACCCTGTGAATTACCGGGTCATTCCGGACCGTATTGAAGCCGGCACTTTTTTATGCGCCGGATTAATAACCGGCGGAGATGTCACCATTACGGCCTGTCAGCCGGACCATCTGCAGGAAGTGTTAAATAAGCTGCAGCAGACCGGGGCACAGTTAAAGGTGGAAAATGACTCCATACGGGTTATTGCCCCGCACAAAATCCAACCGGTAAACGCCAGTACTGCTGTTTATCCCGGTTTCCCTACAGATATGCAGGCCCAGTGGATTGCCCTGATGTCCCTGGCGGAGGGCAACAGCGTGGTAGTGGATACTATTTTTTCCGACCGGTTTACCCATGTGCCGGAACTGGTCCGGCTTGGCGCCAACATAATGGTTAAAAACAATACCGCTATTATCAGTGGGACCCGCGAACTTACCGGCGCCCCGGTAATGAGCACAGACCTGCGGGCTTCTGCTTCGCTGGTGATGGCAGCCCTGGCTGCTCAGGGCCGCAGCGACGTGCAGCGGGTTTATCATATTGACCGCGGGTATGAGTTGATTGAGAATAAGCTGCAGAAGTTAGGGGCGGATATTGTGCGGCGGCAGGATCAGGAAGAGCCTTTGCCGCAGGGGGCTCAATCCTGAGCCGGAATATTTTTAGAAACCCATGCTCAATTGCACCGGGATTTCAGCCGGGGTGAAGGCGGTAGCAAAATTGACGGACTTCAGCTCAAAAAGGCTCTGCCGGGTTTTCGGCTGAAGCCTTTTTTTATTTGGGCTTTTCTTCCACTATCTGAAGATAGTGGCTATTGAGCCGCACTGTTTTGCAGGATAGATATCAGAAATCAGTTTGCTGTTTACCGGAAGGAAGGGGAAACTCCAGCCGCATACTCATTACTTCCTTGCGGCCGACTAAATGAAAATGCCCCCTGTTAATGCTGAGACAGAAGCTGAGAAATTTCAGGTCAATTCCATCCACTTTTTGCTGGTTTAATTCCCGGAAATCCCCTTTTACCTCAACAGGAAAGTGAAGATTCAATTTTTCGGGAATAACAAAATTCCCTAAAAAATTAAAATAAAATCCCGCCGTGCCGTCGCCGGAGAAACTTCCGACCGTCAGTACATATTCCTGATCTTCGGTGACGAAACGCCGGACGAAACGGTAGCTTTCGTACAAAACACCGCTCAAACCGCCGTACTGCATTTTAAACTGGGGGATATTAAGGCTAAACCGTTCCTTTACCTTCACCTGATGTTTCAGAAAAAGGTCGGTCTCCAGAAACTTCAATTCTTCCCGCAAAAAACGGTTTATGCTGATCTCGACCGGCCTCCGGCATTGTTCATGAACCACCTTGAAGCTGAAATTTTCCAGCATTGAGTGAATTCTCAGCCCCATTTTCAAAACATCATCCAAACCGGAAAGATTGTTATTCTTAAGGGAAAGCAGCTCAATTCTGCCGGTTACCGTTCCCAGCGGGCCGTTTAAATTGTGAATAAACCCCGGTAGTTGCTCGGCAATAAAAAGTTTTCCCTTATCCAGAAAATCCATAGACAGTTGCCCGGACTGATGATTTTTTCCGATAAAACACAAAACCATCGGTTTGGCATCTTTCTTGTTTTCCAAGCGGAAATAGGTTTTTAACGGCCCTTCCGTGCCATTATCCGGGGCCCCCCAGAAAAAGGGCTGCATCAAATATGACTGCTTGTTGAGACGTGAAATGAAATCCGGAAGGCTTAACCGGTTAGGTTCTAAAAAATGGTGACGGAATGAGAATTGACTGTGGTTTCCCTGATGCCAGTTCCGGAAGGGTTTTCCTTTGGGATAAATTTTAAGCAATTCCCATCGGGGAGAAAACGCTAATAATGACATTTCGGAAAATTGAAGAAAAGTATCCAGTTGCGACATGCCCACATTGTCCATAAGAATCTCAGTAAACTTTAAAATAAACAGCTCTGTTGCGAATGAAAGTGTTCAGGCGATCTGCTGCCGGCAGATACACTTTATTTAAAACTCAAAATCGATGTTGAAATTTAAAAAAAAATGCGCTTCAATCCATTAAAATTTTAGAATTAAAGCCATATGCAGGATGTATTATAGCAGGAATAAAAAAGGCGCCCCGGAATAGAGCGCCCCGAATTTCTTTAAATCAGGCTCCGCGGCTGGCATGTTTTAACTTTTTCAAAGTGAGCCGAACCATCAGTGCCGAAAGAAAAAGCAAAATCACCAGGATGCCGAAAAACTGGTGATGATCCAGGGTATTGTAATATCTTCCGATAAATCCGGACAGGTAGTTTCCGATTGCCGTGGCCCCAAACCAGCCACCCATCATCAGGCCCCGCATCCTGGCAGGCGCCACTTTGGACACAAAGGATAACCCCATGGGGCTGAGAAATAACTCGCCGATAGTGATAACAAAATAAGTGGATATCAACCAGGAGGGAGACATATTGTTGGCGTCGGCATTCCCGCCGGAAAGAGAAGCAACCACCATGATAATCATGGAAAGTCCGGAAATAAACATGCCCAGGCCGATCTTGGCAGGGCTGGAGGGTTCCTTACCGCGTTTACGCAGATAATTAAACAGAGAAACCACTGCCGGTGTTAAAAGCAATATGAACAAAGGATTAAAGGTAGCATAAGTTTCCGGTTTCAGCCATTGAAATTGTTCGGTGGAGCGCTGGGCAAACAGGGTGAGTGCAAAACCATTTTGATGAAAGGACATCCAGAAAAAGACCACAATGGCAAATATAATCAATAGAGCGGTAATACGTTCTTTTTCTTCCTCCGGCGAAACCCGGGCCGCCTCTTCCAGTTCACGGCTGGCAGCGCCCGCTTCGGCCTTGTTGTCAGCGTGGATATAATTCTTTTTCCAAATTTCAAAAACCACCAATGAAAGCGCCATTCCCACAGCGGATGCGGCAAAAGCCGAATTGTAATTCCCGAATAAATTGTGAAGAACGGTTGCTGCCAGCGGCGCGATAAACGCACCAAGATTGATCCCCATATAAAAAATATTATATCCTACATCCTTATAAGGGCTTCCCGGCTCATACAAATTTCCCACCAGCACCGAAATATTGGCCTTGAACAATCCGTTCCCGATCACCATAACGGTTAACGCGGTATAAAAAAGCCAGAGGCGCTCCGGCGAAGAACCGGCCAGCAGGGCATAACCGATTCCCAGCACTACCGCTCCCAGCATAATGGTTTTACGATAGCCAAGAAGGCGGTCTGCAATCCAGCCGCCGGCAATGGGGGTGAAATACACAAAGGCCAGAAAAATTCCGTACACGTCCCCCTTATGTGCATCACTCCAGCCAAACACTTCATCCATATAAAGTGTAAATACCGCCAGCATGGTGTAAAATCCGAAGCGTTCCCACATTTCTGTGAAGAACAGGGTCATCAGGCCTTTCGGATGATTTTTCAGCATAAATACTCCTTTTAGTTTTTTTGCATCTTTTCCTTAACATTTTTAGGCGCTTTTACCGGCAATAAAGGGCGCAATATAAGGAAGGGGTTACAGATTTCAAAACCCCCTTTGGACAAGCGGACGGACTGCCTTTCAGGGAATCGGGCGAATCTTCTATTTTCCTTTGATAATCGCTCTCCGCCATTTTTTAAAAGAGCTTTTTACAGCAGAGGGAATTTGCCAATTTTAGAAGTGATAAATCTGGATAAACAGGAAAAGATGTTCCGCTTTCTGGTGGTGCTGACTATTGCCTCCCATGTGGGTCTGCAGGGCTGGCGCACCCTGTTCAATAATTTTGCGGTTGAAGTGGCCCATTTGCAGGGAAGCCACATCGGGGTGATCCAGTCGGTGCGGGAGATCCCCGGCTTTTTATCTCTGCTGGCGGTATTTGTAATGCTGGTTATCCGTGAGCATCGTCTCTCCGCCCTCTCCATCCTGGTGCTGGGCGCCGGCGTCGGAATCACCGGCATTTTCCCATCTTATACCGGCCTGCTGCTTACCACTCTACTGATGAGCTTCGGCTTTCATTATTTTGAAACAACAAATCAGTCGCTGACTCTGCAGTATTTTGACCGGAAAACTTCCCCATGGGTTTTCGGTAAACTGCGCAGCCTGGCCGCCGCATCCAATATTGCAGTGGGTATTTTCATATTTGCGGTTAGCAACTGGCTGAGTTACCAGTCTCTGTACCTGGTAATCGGCCTGGTTATTTCCGCTGCGGGAGTGTGGGGATTGCTGCAGGATCCTGCCGATCGGGAATTAACGCCCCAACACCGAAAAATGGTATTTCGCAAAAAATACTGGCTGTTTTATTTTCTCACTTTTATGGCAGGGGCACGGCGGCAGATTTTTGTGGCCTTTGCCGTTTTTCTGCTGGTAGAGCGGTTTGCTTTCAGCATTCAGTTGATTACCCTTTTATTCATCCTGAACAACAGCATCAACTATTTTTTAAGCCCGATGATCGGACGGGCAATCATCCGCTTAGGAGAAAGGCGGGTGCTCTCTCTTGAATACTTCAGCCTGATCTTCATTTTTCTGGCGTATGCCTGGACCGGCTCTAAAACAGTGGTGGCGGTTCTTTATATCTTCGACCATATCTTCTTTAATTTTTCCATCGCCATTCGCACCTTTTTTCAGAAAATCGGCGATCCTCGGGATATAGCCCCCAGTATGGCCGTCGGCTTCACCATTAACCATATTGCTGCGGTGGTTATTCCGGCAATGGGCGGACTGCTGTGGATGATCGATTACCGCATCCCGTTTTTAGGGGGTGCAGTATTAAGCCTGATTTCGCTGTTGGCGGTGCAGCGCATCAGC
>JBAPTX010000320.1:0-7405 GCA_049282375.1 Calditrichia bacterium | reverse complement strand
GCCAATGTCTTTATCGGTCAGACCGAAGCGGCCCTGGTGGTGCGGCCCTATGTATCCGGAATGACTACCTCCGAATTGTTCACCCTGATGGCTGGGGGAATGGCCACCATTGCCGGCGGAGTGCTGGCCAGTTATGTGGGTATTCTGGGTGGCAGCGACCCGCAGATGCAGGTATTCTATGCCAAACATCTGCTGTCCGCCAGCATCATGTCCGCACCCGCCGCCATCGTGATGGCCAAAATCCTGATACCGGAAACGGGCGTATCGCAGACGCGGGGCAGTGTTCACCTGACTGATGAAAAGCGCTCCGCCAATGTTATAGATGCCGCAGCCGTCGGGGCTGCGGAGGGATTAAAGCTGGCCCTGAATGTGGGGGCAATGCTGCTGGCGTTTATTGCCCTGATTGCCCTGCTGAATTATTTAATGGAAGTATTCGGCAGCTTCACCCATTTGAACGGTCTGATAAACGCCCCATTAAATCTGAATCTGATATTTGGTTATGTGTTAGCCCCCCTGGCATGGCTGATGGGGGTGCCCTGGAGCGATGCCCATTCGGTCGGCGCGTTAATCGGTACTAAAATTGTCGTGAATGAATTTGTTGCCTATGTGCAATTGGGGGATTTAATTCAGCAGGGTGTCCTCAGCGAAAAAGCCCGCCTGATTTCCACCTATGCTTTATGCGGATTTGCCAACTTTTCTTCAATTGCCATTCAGATTGGCGGGATTGGCGGAGTGGCGCCGGGCCGGCGGCAGGATATTGCCCGGCTGGGACTGAAGTCCATTCTCGGCGGTGCGCTGGCCACTTTTATGACAGCGACCATTGCAGGAGTGTTATCGGGTTTGTAAAAGTTGCGGATTTCAACACGTCAAAAATACCGCTGGCATCATCTATTTTAATTTAATCGGTACAAATACTGCCGGCAGCTTTAAAGTATGGTTTTCAGGTTTACAGAATCCCGCCTCTATTTATAATAAGCATGTTTCCTCGAAAAATAATCCTTGGTCAACTGCACCACCGTGGGGGAGAGCAGGATCAGGGCAATCAGGTTCGGCACCGCCATTAACCCCAGAGCAATATCCCCGAACCCCCAGACCAGTTCCAGTGAAACGATAGCGCCGATAAAATGAAAAATCACGTAAACCAGCTTATAAGGACGGATAGCTCTGGGGCCGATCAGGTATTCCGAACTGCGGTCCCCATAATAGGACCAACTGATCGCGGTGGAAACAGCAAAAAGAAAAACTGCAATGGTAATGATTTTATCACCGAAGGGAAACAGCGGGGCCAGGCCGGTTTTAAAGGCCAGAGCGGTTAAAGGGGAACCGTTCAGCCTGTCGCCGCCCACAATCACTTCGTGGGAATTGGTAAGGACGATGACCAGGCCAGTCATTGTGCAGATAATCAGGGTATCTACCAGCGGCCCCATCATAGCGACCACCCCTTCGCGGACCGGTTCTTTGGTTTTAGCGGCGGCATGGGCAATGGGTGCGCTGCCCTGGCCGGCTTCATTGGAAAAGAGCCCGCGCTTGACTCCCCAGACCATCGTATTCAAAAACAGCATAAAACCGCCGCCGGCAAAACCGACCAGTTCGGCGCGGGGCGAAAAGGCCTGAGAGATGATGCGGCCGAATGCGGGGATAATTTCCTGCCAGTTAATTAAAATGATCGTCATCGCGGCGGTTACATACAAAAGTGCCATTCCCGGCGCCAGCCTGGAAGCCACGCGGCCGATGCGCTTGATTCCGCCGAGAATGACCAGCGCCACCAGGCCGGTGGTAATGATTCCGGTAAATAACCGGACCGGCTCTACCGGGATTCCAAGAAAATTAACAGGGTTGATCAGCCAGTTACCGGAGGAAAGGGCATTGGTGAATTCACTGAGCACCTGGTCGGATACGGTAAAAGCCTGAATGGCGTTTCCGGTGCCGAAAGATGAGATTACCGCAAGCCCGGCAAAGGTCATCGCCAGCGGTTTCCATCTTTTTCCCAGGCCGCGCTCAATATAATACATGGGCCCGCCGCTGGCGGAACCGTCCGGATTAATCTGCCGGAATTTCAAAGCCAGTGTGGCTTCGGTAAACTTCAGCGCCATCCCGAAAACAGCGGTTATCCACATCCAGAACAGAGCGCCGGGTCCGCCGTAATAAATTGCAGTTGCCACCCCTGCGATGTTGCCGATCCCCACTGTTGCGGATAGTGCTGCACTGAGTGCCTGAAAATGATTGATATCCCCTTCGTCTTCGGGGTTGTCATATTTTCCGCGGAGTACATTAAAAGAGTGTCCCAGCCGGAAAAGCTGAATCCACTTTAATTTGAAAGTGATAAAAATTCCGGTTCCCAGCAGAATAACCACCATCAGCGGCATCACTTCCGGCCAGCCCCATACAATGCCCGAAACAGAAAGAATCAATTCTTTAATTTTATCCATTCACCAGCGCCTTTCCCCGGAATTATTTTCTTATCGATTTCATCAGGTGTTCAGCAGAGAGAATTGTAATATTTAACCGAGAAAATCGCAAACGGATTTTGAATTGCCGCCAATCCGGTTTACACGAATAGAAGGTTAGTTTATCTTTGTTTGGCTGTTTTGTCTGATTTTATCCCGCTCTTCGGCAGGCGCTAATTTTTCTGATCCGCCAGTGCAATAAGAATCTTCTGCAGCAGGATTTTCGGACGCAGCGGTTTTTGAATGAATCCGGCAATCTGCCGCCCGGTAAACCGGTTGGAAATCTCCTGTTCATGATACCCGCTCATAATGATCACCGGTATCTCGGGCCTGGCCCTGTGTACTTTTTGAAATACCTGTTCACCGTGCAGATGGGGCATTACCAGATCCAGCAAAATCAGGGTTAATTCATGCTGCAGTTCATTAAATATTTTCAGGCCTTCCCGCCCGTCATTGCTGGTAATAACTTGAAATCCGGCACCTTCCAGGGTCTTCCGGGCAAGTGCCCGCACGGTATCCTCATCATCAATTACCAGAACTTTGCCTTCCCCCTTTAATTTACTGAAATCAACCGACTCTTCGGTAAACTTTACCGCTTCCCTGGCAGAGCAGGGGAACAGCAGCTTAAAGGTAGTCCCCCGGTTAATTTCACTGTAAACTTTTATGGCGCCTCCGTGATTGCGGATAATTCCTTCCACGGCAGCCAGTCCCAAACCGCGGCCCGAAAATTTAGTAGTGTAAAAAGGATCGAATATTCTTGCCTGGGTTTCCTTGTTCATGCCGCAGCCGGTATCGGCAATTTCCAGGTAAACATAGATGCCCGGTTCCAACTGTTTGTCCAGTGATAATTCCGTCAGGTACTGCACATCACATTCCATGGCGCCTGTATTGATGGTGATAATCCCGCTTTTGTCTCCAATGGCTTCCGAAGCGTTGGTAATCAGGTTCATCACAATCTGGCGGATCTGGTTGACATCTCCCTCCACCGCGGGCAAACCGGGGTACAGCTTATAATTGATGACGGTTTTATTGGAAATAGAAACTCGCAGCAGATGAGTCATTTCTTCGATTATTTTATTCAGGTCAAGCGGCTGTATGATAAAATTTCCCTGCCCGGAATAGGCCAGCATCTGTTTGCTGAGATCAGCGGCACGCAGAGCGGATTTCTGGATGCTGGAAATATAATCTCTAACGGTGGATTCCGGAGGCAAAATAAGCAGAGCCAGATCGGCATTTCCCAGCACACCGGTCAGCAAATTATTGAAGTCATGGGCAATCCCGCCGGCAAGCACACTCAGACTTTCATACTTTTGAGAGCGTTGAATCCGCTTATCCAGAATTTTCTGTTCTTCTTCCAGCTTTCTTCTCAGGGTAATATCCACCACCACCACAATTATTTCTGTGCCTTTTGCGGCTACAACCGGGTTCAATCCGATTTCCAGTGGAAATACTGTGCCGTTTTTTCGCAGGCCGAACAATTCCCGGCCCATCCCCATAGGACGGGATTCCAAACTTTTTAAATATTGTTTACGGAATTTGACATGTTCTTTTTTCATGTCTTTAGGGATCAGCATTTCCACTTTCATTCCGATTAATTCAGCGGCGCTGTAACCGAAATATTTCTCCACTGTGGAATTCACAAAGGTGATTTTACCTGAAGAATCGACGATCAGGATACCGTTGGGGGCCGCGTTTACCGCCAGCCGGAATTTTTCTTCAGAAAGATTTTTCTCCGGCAGGGGAGATGTCTGTAATGTTAATAAAAAATACTCCCCCTCTGGCAATGAATTAAAGGTGACTTCCCCGGGTAAACCGGGGCCTTTACCCGGCGTAATATTTACTTTGATGCTCCCAGCCGTTTTGGGAATCAACTGATCTATCGGGGAATCGTATTCTGCGGGTGACAAGAGGGTATCAATTGATTTTCCTTTTAATTTCTTTTGCGGATATTTTAATACTTCGGCAGCCTTTTCATTGGCTTGCACAATTGTGCCCGCATTTGTTACAATCAGCATTGCGGCAGGGGCGGAGGCAAACACTCCCCGGAACAATTCCAAACTATTTATTTCAAAATCCATTTAATTCTCCCATTCTTTCGCTGATAAATTTAAATAAGAACCATTCTCAATAAAACATAATTTATAACGGATTGCGTATCAAGAAAAGTATTCCTGAAAAAATCGGAAATCATCCGCTTTCGGTAACATGATACGCTTATAAATTCATGCCCAATACCGATCCCATTCCCTGTACAATTTCCGTGCGACTCAAAGATTTCAGGCTCCCCTTCCTTTTCCCCTCACTACAAAATCCTGCCGGGGAGAAGGGGAAGGGAAAGCGAATAACTGAAAAAAAGGAATGTGGAATGGGGATGATTCAAACGTGCGCAAAACTCCGGATATGCTATGATTCCGGAATAATTTTTAAAGTCATTAAAAATGCGGACGAATATACGCAATAAAAGTTAGCAGTTTACTCTAACTTTAAACAGGGAACAAGCTATGGAAGGCATGAAGAAAAACGGACATTTGAAAGTCAGGGATGTTTGCAAACTGGTCGGAATTTCCCCCCATACGCTGCGTTATTGGGAAAAAGAATTCAGCGGATATCTGCAGCCGCCCCGTACCCCGGGCGGGCACCGGTTGTATGATGATCATAATCTTCGCAAGCTGCTCGAAATAAAACATCTGCTGAAGGATCAGTTTTACAGTATCAAAGGGGTTAAAAAGATCCTGAGAATTGAATTAAACGCTTAACCCCTGAAGGGAACAATCTTTTATTGTAAATTCAGCTTGGAGATTTTAAAATGCATAAGACAGTTACTCCGGAATACGATTTTAATCCCTCATCACCCGCGGCTTTATTTTATATGATCTGTTCCGTTCCGCGCTCGGGAAGCACTTTGCTGAGTTCCGGTTTATGGGACACAAAGCTGGCAGGGGCACCCATGGAATATTTTAATAAGTCCCGATGGATGCCCCAATTTTACAAAAGATGGCAGCCGGAATCATTTGAAGACTATATCGAACTGCTGAAAGGGAAAAGAACCGGCCCTAATGGCGTTTTCGGATTCAAAATTCATTTACATGATTTCACGGAAATACTGGGAAAACAGTCGCCGGAGCAGATATTTCCGGGTTTAAAATATATTTTCATAAAAAGAAGAAATCATCTGGAGCAGGCAATATCCTATGTAAAAGCAATGCAGACCGGACAGTGGTCCAGCGATATGCCTCTCCGGAAAAATCACTTGAACTTTGATTTTGATGAGATCAAAAGACGTATTCAGATGGTCCGGAATCAGGAAAAGGGGTGGAAGCAGTATTTTGATGCAAATAATATTGACTGCTTTGAAGTTGTTTATGAAGATTTTGTAAAGGATTATGAAAGCACCCTGAAAGGTGTTCTCAACTATTTAAATATTGAAATGCCTGCCGTGCTGACCCTGAATCCGCCGTCAATCGATAAACAGAGGGACGAACTTTCCCGGATCTGGAAAGAGCAGTACCTCACCCGGGAAAAACAACTTTCTTCCGGACTGCATTCCGGCAGGTCAGCCATCATACCTTCCGGAATGAATAAGGAAGCCGGCCACGCCGCAGGAGTGCAGGATGAACCGGTTACGGAGCCGGACGGGAAAAAGATCATCATAGTCCAGGGCGGTTTTCCGGCCCTTTCCGCCACCTTCATCCTGGACCAGATTACCGGCTTGATTGATCGCGGATTTGAAATTGAAAACTGGTCCACCTATAATCCCAACGAAGAAAAAGTGCATGAAAAAGTTGCCGGCTATCAGTTGTTAAGGAAAACACGCTGGCTGAAACTGCCCCCGCAGGAATTAGTTGATGTTCCCGAAAAATGGCTGGAAAATTTTCTGGCCCTTAATCAGCTTAAAATGGAAGACCTGCAGAATGCCACTGCATTTCATGTTCATTACGGCCCCAACTTCAACCTGCTGGCGCCGCTGTTCCGGATATTGCCGCAGTTTGTGATAGTCTCTTTTCACGGATATGATGCCTCCCGCATCCTTCGGCAGCACGGAAAGGCCTTTTATAAGGAACTGGGAACCCGTGCCGGCCTGATCACCACACCCGGTTTTTTTATGAAAAAAGAACTTGTACGGCAGGGACTGCCTGAAGAAAAAATAACGGTTCACCGCTATGGTGTGGATACTGGGCAATTCCGCCCCCTCCTTTCTCCTTTTAAGAAGGAAAAAATCGTTCTGCTTACGGTGGCGCGTCTGGTGGAGAAAAAAGGACTGGCATATTCCCTGCGGGCATATGCCGCCTTGAAAACGAAAATGCCAACCGAATACCGGATTATCGGACAGGGGCCTTTATTAAACCAACTGCAGCAAATGGCCGTTGATTTGGAAATCGAAGAACGGGTAAAATTTCCGGGCGCTGCGGATAGAAAGACAATAATAAAAGAAATGCAGGCGGCTGATATTTTTGTGCTCACCAGCATTACCGCTTCCGATGGCGATCAGGAAGGGGTCCCGGTATCTCTGATTGAAGCTCAGGCGGCAGGTTTGCCGGTAATCAGTACAGTGCATACCGGAATTCCCGAACTGGTGGAAGACGGCAGCAGCGGTTTTCTTTCCGGAGAGAAGGACATTGAATCTATCCGGGAGCAAATGGAAAAATTAATCGGCAGTCCAGCGCTGCGCAGCCAAATGAGCAGAAAAGCCCGGGCCCTAGTGGAAAGTGAATTTGATATTTCCCGTTTAAACGACCGCCTGGCCGCTTTCCTGAATTCCAATAAATGGACTGATCTGAACGGCCTGGCCAATGAGAATCTGCTGGCTTTGATGCTGGCCCATCGTGGGTGGTCTCAAAAATATCAATTGTATTATTCTTATTTAAATAAAGTTATTCCGGTCCGGGATTATAACCATCCGGAAGCGACGGTGGTTGTTATTGCCCCTGCAGTTTCCCGGGATACACTCGCCTGCCTTC
>JBAPTX010000319.1:0-7440 GCA_049282375.1 Calditrichia bacterium | reverse complement strand
GGCATAAGTATATACCGGATTCTGGTCGGTGCTGGTGCCGCCGTCGCCGAAATCCCACATCCAGGACACAACTGAGCCATCCGGATCGGTGGACATATCGGTGAAGGTTACCGTCAACGGTGCATCTCCGCTGGTCGGTGTGCCAGAAAAATCTGCCGTGGGGTCTTGCTGGACAACCGGCGACGGTGTCACCATTATCCGTAAACTCTGTAACAGGAACGGACTGTCAACCACCAGGCTGTCCTGAGTGGTCATATCCAACGGGCCAAAAAGACCTCCGGTAATGTTATCCACAATATAGAAAGTCCCATAGGAGGGAAGTACAGAACTATCCCAACTCAGAACAATTGGTCCATTACCTGAAGACGGCGCATATTCTGCCCTGAACATCAGTTCAACACCAGGATTGCTGCCGCGGATATCAGTAAAATACCGGTCATTGTCTGCACCAATTAAAGCCGCATCAAAAGCACCAGGCGGCGGGGCAGGCGGCGCATATTGATCAAGCCCGGGATCATATCCATCAGTACCTGCAGGATCCACACCAATCGTTAAAATTACGTCATTGGGGCCGTCCGATGCTGTAATTGGAACCTGAAACTGCTGGGCAAAACCCATAATCGCCAGGCTCAATACAAGCAGTAGTACAATTTTCATCTGATTCATATTTCCTCTCCTTCTTTTATTGAATTCCATAATCAAAAACTACTTAATCAGAAGCAGCTTCCTTATTTGCTTCTGTGATGCTGTTGCAACAACGCAATAATAGATACCTGTTGCGACAATATCACCCCCCTTCGATTTTCCGTCCCACCGGGCGATATAGCTTCCCGGCAGAAGAAAATCCTGTTTTAAATTTTGAATGATTTCCCCATTTAATGAAAGAATCTGAATTGAAATCCGGGCCGGGCGCACGATTCTATAAGGAATATTTACAGTCATATTAAAAGGATTTGGAAAGGCTGCCAGCAACTCAAAATCCTGCTGCAGGCCGGCAACTTCCCGGGAATCCGGCAAACCTGAAGATGCCGCCGGTGTTACCTTTATTTTCAGCCCGTTTTGTAAAAGGGGATACTGCTGAACTTGCAGAGTATTCATTTGCGCCATATTTAAACTAACCAGTCCCCCGCTCTGTTTATCACAAATCTCAAAAATGCCCAGGCCAGCCAATCCGGTATTATCCCAGCTTAACTGAACAGGCCCGGCATTTTGGGCTGCAACAAACGAGAAGAGAAATTCTTTCTCCACAAGAGAATTGTCCCGTATGTCAGTGAAATAATCTTCCCCCATCCAGGAAAGGCGGGCATCAAAAGCTCCCCCCGGAGGCGGAGGCGGTGCAAACAGATCGAGGCCGGGATCGTATCCACTGCTGCCGTTCGGATGAACACCAATGGTCAATACCATTTCATGAACCCCGTCGCTCACTTCTACAGGCACCTGAAAATTCTGTGCCGATGCTGTGGTGCTTAAAAACAGCAATCCAGAAATCAGAACAGATAATTTGGTGAAACTCTTCTTCATTCAACAATCCGATAAAGTTAAAAAATGGAAAGAGCCATCCTGATGGATGGCTCTTTCCTTAATAAATGTTACTTAAGCAAAATCATCTTTTTGATGGATTTATGCTTACCGGCTTTAACCACATAGAAGTAGATTCCGCTACCCACTTTGATTCCGTGCTGGTTAGTAGCATCCCAGGTAACCGTATAATAACCGGCCTGCTGGTTGTTGTTCACCAGTGTGGATATCTTCTGCCCCAGTGAGTTGAAAATGGACAGTTCCACTTTCTCATCAGTCGGGATAGCATACTTAATGATCGTCTTCGGGTTAAAGGGGTTCGGATAATTCTGCAGCACTTCGAAAGTAAGCGGAATTAATCTTTCCCTGGTCAGTTTCAGTACACGTGATTGAGGATTGGTGATCTCAATATCTTCTCCGTCCTGCAACGGATGTGATGTTTTCTCTTCACCATTTTCAATCTCTTTAATCACGTAATGATAACCTTCTTCCAGCGGCAGATTATCAGCACTGATTGTCACCGGATACTGATTCGACTGTATCTGGATTATCGCTTCACTGCTTTCGCTCAGCCTGAAATCTCCACTGAAGCGTGCATCGAAACCACCTGCTGGTGGTAGAGGAGGCAGGCTGTAGTAGATGCGCTGATCCGCATTTTCCAGTTCCACATTAAAATACAATGTCTGGCTGGCGCCACTGGCATCATTAACCGTAAGATTGCTGGCATCGCTCAGATCCGGCAAATCGTTAATCAGTTTGGCAAATCTGGCATTGGCCTGCGCACCGCAAGCGATCGATATCTGTCCGGAATCACTTGCGCGGATCCAGAATCCGTCACCCTGAGTGATTGTATCCGCAAGTGTATAGGCTCCATTATAACCGAATACGGTATTCGGAATAATGACTCCATCCGGATCATTAATAGCTGAAACCGGCACATTGCAGGAGGGTCCGGCAATGATATTCCAGCCTGAATCCAGAACTGCAGTTACTGAATCAAATGGCACACCAGCAACCGGTTCGGTTCCGGCAGAGGGGAATCTCAACCAGTAACCCTCGCCTTCCTGCAGTGAATCAACCATCATATAAGTCCCGTCAAATTCGAACAGGGTATTTTGAATGGAGTTCGGGTAAAGTACCTGATAATCCGGATTGTCCACACTTACCGGCAAGCCGATCAAATTCCAGGAAGTAATAAAGTCCTGATTATAGGTAGGTAAAGAACCGACTTCCACATCATCAATATACATACCTGCATATGATACACTGCCATCTGAAATCATGATAAAGGCGAGTTTTGCATAGCTGGTACATTGATCTCCGGGAATGATGACCTGTTTATATTCCCAACCGGAAGATGTGCCGTTATAGGTGGCTAATACATTGTAAACGCCGTCATTATCACCATCCACCGCCACATAGCCGTAGTCAAAACCCTCTTCCAGATCGTACCAGATGTAGAAGGAGACCAGGCAACCTGTACCGCCTCTGGCAGAACTCAAATCGAAAGGCTGAATAAGCCAGGAATTTGAGGGATTGCTGTAATCGCCGTCCAGATTGGTTCCCCAGACATTGGGCGGGCTGTTTGCTGCAGCAGGTCCATCCGGATAGTTCGGGTCTGGTGCACCCCATTCCCATTCACCGGAGAGCACATACCAACCGCCATCATTTACATCGAAGCTGTTGGTATATGGTACGGCTGCGGCTGCCTGCGGATATGCCATTACTTCATTGGAATAGCCGGACTCGCCTTCGGTGTAAACTGCACTTACAACATAAAAGTACTCAGTTCCGTTTGTAACTGAGTTATCTGTGTAGAAAGTGTTTGTAGTACTTGCCAAAGGTGCTCCGTAACTACCGGGTGTGGTGCTCCGATATACATTATAGCTTTGCAGCACACGGTTATCTTCAACCGTAAGGGCAGGAACCTTATAAGATTGTGCCAGCTTGGTTGAAGCCTGGACGGCCTTTTCCTTGCTGTCACTTAGCAGCGGTATATTGGTGAAGCTGCCCTGTTTTGCAGGCTCGACCGATAAAGTGTATTCTTTTGCGGCTGTTGTAGATATATAAGAGCGGATGATATTATTTCCGCCTGCCTGCGTCCATGTTGCACCTGCATCAGATGTGAAATAAGTCCTTCCGGCATTGCTGTCCGTATCGCGGGCAATGAATGGCCCCACGTCGGAACCGGCAGGAAACTGAGCGGCTACATAATATACTTCACCTGCTGTTACGGCATGAGGTGTGCTTAAATTCAATACTTCCCATTCACCGCCTTCGGCAATTGTGGAAGTTACCGGAACATTGGAGAAGGATTGCCACGGATTTGCCAGATCCGGATTACCGCTGCCATCACCGGAAGTAATCAACAATTGTTCCCAGGCAATTGGCGTATCGGATGCATTCAGAATCGCAAAATCCGTAATAAAGCCGTTCGTCGGCGCATTGAATTTCACATAATAGTACTGATCCGTCGTTGAGGGGCCACCGACCCAGTACCATGCTTCGGCAGTACCATCATCGTATTTTACCTCACCCAGCGGTAAAGGCGGCTGCCAGTCCAGCTCAACAAAGCCGTCGCCGGATACTGCGGTGAGATTAAGAGGGGTTGGCAGTGATATGGTGAAAGCCCATATAGGACCTTCGGTATTGCCGTTGGGATTCTTCGCTACAACTTTCCAGTAATAGGTTTCGGTGTACATTAGAGAACTCGGGCTGTAACTCGAAGCCAGCGTATCCGAGAGTACCTGAACTGAAGGATCATTATTCGCCACCAGGGCGGAATCGGTCCCGAAATACAAATCAACTGCCGTTGTGAAAAACCCGTTGATCCAGGAAAGGGTAGTAAAGATGGGAGCATCTTCCGCACCGTCCGCCGGATTCGGATTTGTGGGCAATCCCGGAGTTCCGGTTGCTTCACCCACCCAGATATCATCAATGGCCATATCACTGTAATAGGAAGAACCGGTGATTCCCCGGAAACGAATCTGAATGGTCTGGCCGGCATAGGGAATTAAACTGACTGCCGCTTCAAACCACATGTCTCCATGATTACCGGACAGATATGGATTCAGCACATCATTTTCCCAGGTGCCGTTGGAAAACACATCAACATGCAGGTCACCCATGGTAGAACCATACATGTGATACCAGAATTTCAGATAGGGATAGGTTAGCGATGACAAATCAAAGGGCGGACTTACCGCATAGGCGCTCATATTCGGACTACCCGGATTAGCACCGACACTGGATTCTGTAAACAGATAATTACCGGTACCGCTGGTATGATCACCCGAAGGGCCGGTATCCAGTGAAGGTGTTCCATCGGCATCTACTGTCCAGTCACCATCATCCTCTCCGACAGGATTTGACCATCCTTCAGCAATCAACCCGGTGGTTATACCGGAGGGGAAGGCATCGAAATCCTGTATATAAGGATAGGTGGTTACGGTATAATCCATCGCATTTCCGGTTAACGGCACATCATATGTAGTGGAATTTGCCACTACTGAAAGATTGGCTGTTTTTGCTCCGCCGGAATTGGGCGACAAGGCGACGTCTACCTTTAATTCTTCTCCGCCGGCAAGCATAACCGGATAGGAATTGGTGTCGGCAAGAACGAAATCGCCTGCATCAGCTCCGGTTAATGAAACTGAAGAGACATCCATTGTCCCGCCGCCAATATTGGTGATGGTGATGGTGGTATATGCAGAAATTCCACCCACCGGTACGGTACCGAAATCCACTGAATCCGGACTAACATAGAAAACCGGAGTTGTGGGAGCCGCCTGAACGACAACATCATCAATGGAGATATCATGATAGAAAGAGGATGTTTCATTAACGCGGAAGCGGATCTGAGTTGAACTTGACTGGTAGGGAGTCAGATTAACAATTTTTTCCCGCCATTCTTCGGCTTGCGAACCAATTGAATCAATTACATCCATATGCCAGACAGAACCATCATATACATCCACATGCAGCCATCCCTGATCGGCTGTACCACCATCCATATAACTGTAATACCAGAAACGCAGCTGCGGATCGGTCAAACCGGTCAGGTCAAACGGAGGCGACAGCAGATTGGTGGGATCGGTCGGATCGGGGCTGGAATCATCTACATAAGCAAAATAACCGGTGCCGGTGGTATGATCTCCGTCCGGTCCATGGCCTGCGCTTGTATCAAATTCCCAGTCTTTTCCGGAATCATTAGGATCATTCGTCCAGAAATCAGGGATATTTCCGGAATTTTCAAAATCCTGCACGTAGGGGAAACTGTTTACTGTGGGATCAAATCCTTCACCTCTCAGGAATGCATATTGCAGTCCTTCGGCGGTGTTGTCTGAAACCTGTAAATTTGCAGTTTTAACCCCTGCACTATTCGGCGAAAATGCCACATCAACATAGATTTTCTCACCAAATCCTAAATTTACAGGATAAGAGTTGTTATCACTGAGTACAAAATCGGAAGCATCTGAACCTATAATAGAAGTTCCGTTAATGGTCAGTGTCCCGCCTCCGTCATTGGAAATCGTAAATGTTTCGTAGGCAGAGGTATTGTTAACATATACCACCCCAAAATCGGCAGAATCCGGAGTCAGTCCAAAAATCGGGATTGCCGGGGGTACACCGATGAAAAGATTATCAATATAAATATTGTAATCATTAGCACCGGTTACTGGTAAATCCCAAGCTAAGAACCCGATATAAAGGGACGTTTCCGCATCATATGCCGAAAGATCAATCGACGCGGACATTCCTGTATTTGGAATATTATCGTCTTTGGTGAACATTCCGACAATATGAGAACGGTCCCAGGTCATTCCATCTGTGGATGCAACAACAAACAAGGTGTCATTGACATCCATTGAATCCGTATCCGAGCCGGTATAGGGAGTAAGTGCAATATCAAATATCAACTGATTATTGGGCCCCATGCTGGTCATATCCAGGGGAGGGGTGATTAACCAGTCCATATCTGTTGAGGAAGTACTGAAGAAATTAAACCTTGCAGAGCCCGAACTCCCTACATTACCAAAGCCATCACTCGCCCAGGTCCCATCGGAAGTTGTGCTCGGCGTGAAGGTGCCAAAATCGGTATTATCTTCGCCCAGCCATCCGATACTGCTCGGATTTCCCGAATAATTCTCAAAATCCTGTTCATAATTGAGAGTTTCTGTACCGATCACATAGATGGTAGTAGAAGCTGAGTCGTTAAAGGGATTTGTATCGCCGGAAAGAGAAACGATTGCAGTCACTTCTACGTCCCCGCCCATCGCAGGATACCACGGTGCTGAAAATGCAAACGTGTCCACTGCTCCGGGTGCCAGGGTTCCGGAATAGGTCTCCATGCTGCTGTTGCCATCGCCTGCTTGCCAGGAAATCGGGAAATTGCTGGCGGCATTCATTCCATAATTCTTAACAACGGCACTCAGATTCACAGGTGATCCGGTTGTTAATAAACCGGTATAATCTGCCAGAACATTTGATATGCCGACATCATCTGGTTGAGGCATATAGAATTCATAATAGTCATTATCGCTATTACTTGAACCATTACCTGCATCTGCAATGAGGTTGTCACCATATTGAATTGCAGTTGAACTATTCAGTTGAAGACCTACAGTTGCCGTCATGGAAGTGGATGTGGTGCTGTATAAATCAACTACATAAATATTGTTAGTCGATTCTTCCAGCACACAGGCAAAATAGGCATAAGAGAGGTAGGGATTGCCTATTTCAAAGGAATACCACTTAATCCAGAACTGCCGGTTCGGTGCGGTGCCGAAAGTATTTATCCGGATATCGTCACCCGAGCCGGTCGGTGGATTGTTGGTAAACTCATCCCAGAAAGCGGCAATGGTCATATCCGGCAAGTCTGCAGATGGTAAATTGGTATTAACACTCGGAAGCAATGTTGCC
>JBAPTX010000318.1:0-1996 GCA_049282375.1 Calditrichia bacterium | reverse complement strand
GGTCAGCGGCGCCGAGCCTTCATAGTGGTTATTCACATTGATGTAAACATCCATCCTGCGCTCCAGCAACTCTTCAGAAATGCGGGCAATCTGCTGCAGCTCTTCGTCCTTCGGCTCCAGCAGGCGGCTCCAGTTCCCCCCGCTTTTCTTTTCAATATCGCTGCGGTCGGGGCCATGCAGACGGATTACTGCAAATTGGGCCAATTGCTCTTTAAAGCGGTTATAAACTTCCCAGACAGGCGGCATGTAGTAGCCCTGCAGGAACACATGGCCGAGCCGCTGTTCTCTGAGAAACTCAAAATACTCCCGGTGCAGGTAATTGGGATTGCGGATTTCAATCCCCAAGGGACAGGGGCGGGAAATCCGGCTCAGAAAAGCTGCAAACTGCTCCTGAAAGCTTTGCCGGTGCTTCATCTTCCGGCGGTTCAGGTATTCGAACTGGAACATCAGCGGCCCCGCCGTATCTCCCAGCGGCTCAATAGCGGCCAGAAATTCCCCGAACAGCTCAACCGAGAGGAAATGGGGATTTGCGGTAAGCGGCAGACTTTTGTCCTGCTGATAATAGTGGGTCAGGGTGATGCTGTTGGGAACCTTTATGGTAAAGGTAAACCCTTCCGGCACCGAACGGCGGTATTCATCCACCGTTTTTGCCGAAGGCATCCCGATTTTCCCGGGGCCGAAGAGGCTCCAGAACCACTGGTCAATTTCCACGCTGTCGTAGATTCTGCAATACTCCAGCAGGTGGTTTCTCACCTTGGGCCCGGAGTAAACCAGTTGATACCAGGAATCATATTTCCAACTGCAGGTGCCGAAGCGGAGTTTTGCCATTTTAATTCCGGAATAAATACTCCCAAATATAAAAAAGTTAGACAAAGCTGCCAAACATAAGGCGGGAAATCAGTGAAAGTGCTCGAAAGACTGCTAAAGAAAAAGGGGCTGTAAAGCCCCCTTTTTAGTAAGCAGAATCATATTTCTTATTAATCCTACCGCAGCATCAGCATTTTTTTGGTTACCTGATGTTTGCCAGCTTTTACCAGATAGAAATACAGTCCGCTGGCCGCCTGATTGCCCATATCGTTGCTGCCGTCCCAGCGTACTTCATGATACCCGGCTTCGGTATAACCGGACACCAGCGTCCTGACTTTCTGCCCCAGGGTGTTATAGATGATGATATCCACCGGCCCGTTTTCCGGCAGGGCATATTCTATTTTTGTTTCCGGGTTAAAAGGATTGGGGTAGTTCTGCTGAACGGCAAATTCCAGCGGAATTATCTCTTTTCTGGACAGCCGCAGTGAAGTTACCGCCGGACTGGTAAGCTGAACGGCTTCTCCTGCTTTCAGGATATGCACTTTATCTGTACCGGTTTCGGTGAGCACATACTGATGGTGTTTGTCCACCGGCAGGTTTTCAGCGGAGATAGTTACGGGATAGGCGGAAGACTGAATATTGATAAGGGCTTCATCGGTTTCGGAAATGCGGTAATCCCCGGCGAAGCGCACATCGAACGCCCCGGCAGGCGGCAATGGCGGCAAACTGTAGCTCAGTTTACTGGCTCCTTCCGGCAGTTCCACGTTGAAATAAAGAGTCTGGCCGGCGCCGCCGGCGTCAGATATTTCCATAGCAGGAAAGCGGCTTAAATCCACAAGCTGACCGGTTCTTTTGGCCAATTGTGGCGAAGCAACAGCCCCGCAGGCAAGCCCAATCTGGCCGGCCGAAGTGGTCCGCAGCCAGTAACCTTCTCCCTGCCTGATGCTGTCCGACAGATAATAGGCGCCGCTGAATCCAAACAGAGTTCCGCTGATAATAATGGATCCGGGATCACTCACATCATTTACTGCAACATTGCAGGCTGTGCCGCCGGCAATAAGGTTCCAGTTTGCCCTCATATCAATCGTCAGGGAATTCAGCGGATATCCGGCAACCATCTCCGTTTTGGCAGCAGGAAACCGGATCCAATACCCCTGCCCTGACTTCAGTGAATCTTCCGCCGTATAGC
>JBAPTX010000317.1:0-13747 GCA_049282375.1 Calditrichia bacterium | reverse complement strand
CCTCTATGGATTCCTGTTTGGCAGGGGTGATAAAGCCGCAGGTATTTACAATGATCACATTCGCTTCTTGGGGCGTATCGGTAAGAGGAATGCCGTTAGCCTGAAACTGTCCGCTTAAAATCTCGGAATCATATACATTTTTGGAACAGCCGAGGGTGGTTATATGAATTTTATCAGGATTTCTGGCTGGTTTATGGTTAGTCAAAAATAAGTTTCTCCTGTTGGAAATGGTAAAAAGCACTATTTTAAAGTGCTGCCAAAAGCATTTGTTCCGGGGGTAAATTTATCCCATTTATTTACCGGATGCAATTCCGTCATGCCCATCCGGTTACCTTCTCCGGAGCATCCGTCTGCAATTATAAATTTGCCGGCGAACTTCTCCGGTTTTCCCTACTCCGGCACCCTGCTTCTCAATTACCGATGTTATGTGGAATTCGCGCTATTTTTCAGTTTCTGATATAATGGCGTCAGGCGTGCCGGCCAGCAGATGATATGCAGCTTTGCCCGTTCCAGACGGTTTCTCCAGCCTTCAGCCAGTTTATTGCGGAACGCCCGCAGTGAATCGCTGCGGTAAACCGGTATCCGCGGAAAATAGAGCAATTCATCTGCAGAAGGTTTCTGCCAGATGCTGCCGCAGGCAAAACAGTAACCGTGTTCTGCTGCTTTTCTGTGCAGGTCTCTGCCGGACATTCCGAATGGAAAAGCCAGCGATAAAACCGGCTGGCCGGTCATTTCCTGCAAAAGGCTGCGGGATTTTCCCAATTCATTTTCAAGTTCGGAAGGAGAGAGACGGCTGAAGGGGCGGTGGGTCTCGCCGTGCGATGCGATTTCCATTCCGGCGGCCGCCAATTGCCTGATTTGTTCTGCATTTAAATGGCGGAAGCGGATGCCGCCTAAATTGGCATCCCATTCATTCCAGCGGCCGAGAAAACCGGTAATCACAAAAACAACCGCCGGAAATCCGAATTCCTGCAGAACCGGCAGGGCATGGGTATAAACCGATTCGTAGCCGTCATCAAAGGTTATAATCACCGGGTTTTGCGGCAAATTGCCCTGCAGGAGCTGCTGAAAGGTGACCGGGGTAAACGCCATCTCTTTTAACAGCTTCATCTGCTGGTAAAACCGGGCAGGCGGCAGGGTATTCAGACCCCATTCCCGCCTTTGTTCAATTTTATGATAGGTCAAAACGGGGATGTCAAGAAGATCGGCATTCATCAGTCCGGCGGATTCAGTTCCTGAATTTTTTGTTTCAGATCGGTATAGGTCAGCCCGGCCGCTTTGGCCAGGAATTTTTTGACCACATGGCCCTTGTAAATGGTGATCCCTTTTGCCAGATTAGGATGCAGCAAAAGCGTTTCTTCAAAACCATGCTCCGAAACCGGAATGAGAAAGGGCATCAGCGCTGCAGAAAGTGCCCGGGAGGCAATTTGCGGCGCCGCCGAAGTGATGTTGGAAACGCTGAAATGAATGACCCCATCCACTTCATAAATCGGATTATCATGATGGGTAATCTTAACATTCTCCAGACTGCCGCCCAGATCCGCATCCACATCCATAATCACCGATCCCTGTTTCATGGTGCGTATCATTTCCGCAGTGATGAGCTTTGGGGTACATTCCCCCGGTACACGCAGAGCCGAAATCAGCAGATCCGTTTGTGGAAGCAGTTCGCGCAGGCTTTCTTCGGAATTGATCAGGGTGGTGATGTTTTGATGCCCCAATGCATTCAATGTCTGCAACTGACGGTAATCCACATCCAGAACCGAAACACTGGCACCCAGATTGGCAGCGGTAATGGCGGCCTGCTGGCCCACATGCCCGGCGCCCAAAATGGTGACGCTGGCAGGGGGGGAGCCGGTTACATGGCCCATAATAATACCGCGTCCGCCATAATGCTTTTGCAGGTAATAGGCGCCGTTTGTTACCGCCATCTGTCCGGCAATACGGCTGATGGGCGCCATAATGGCATGGTTGCCATCTTCATCTTCAACAAATTCATAGGAGAGGCAGGTACAGCCGCGGGCTGCCAGCGTTTTGATCAGATCCGCATGATTGATGAAATGGAAAAATGTAAAGATTGCCTGGTCCGGCCGGATAAGATCAATTTCCACCGGCTGCGGTTCGCGCACTTTCAGGATTACCTCTGCACCCGAATACAATTTTTCGGCAGAGGGGACAATGGTGGCGCCTGAGCGTTCGTACTGGGAATCGGTTGCCTCGCAATGTTCACCTGCCCCGGTTTCCACCAGAATCTGATGCCCTTTGCGGGACAGTTCCTTCACTAAAAACGGCATGGCTCCCACCCGGAATTCCTGTGTTTTGATTTCACGCGGTACGCCAAAAATCATAGATTCACCTGTTGTTTTAATTTTTCATGTGAAATAAATAAATCAATCAATGTTTTTTCAATACCCGCTCAACCAGAAATCAAATAATCAGTTCATTCTCCCGGTTTGAAGTATCTGATTATTCATTGGTTCATGGCAGCGGTGAAGGTCAGGCATTTGCGGGAACAAACATAACCTGCAGCATGCGTTCCGGCTGAATCAGCTCTTCGGAGAGGGCCGTCATTTGCTCGCCGGTAACCTGATCGATCTGTTTGATAACATCATCCAGATCGGTGAATGCCTGCAGGTATATTTCCGTTTTAGCCAGCCGGTTCATACGGCGGGCAGTACTTTCCAGCCCCAGCACCAATCCCCCTTTCACCTGCATTTTTAATTCCCGCATTTCTTTATCCGACACCGTTTTTTGCTTGAGCCTGTCAAATTCTTTTTCCAGCAGTTGCAGTGCTTTGCGGATTTTGCTTTTCTCGGTGCCCAGGTAAATACCGAAAAGGCCGTTATCTCGAAAAAAGTCCACAAAGGAATAGATGGAATAAGCCACACCATGGCGTTCCCGGATGTTCTGGTAGAGCCGCGAACTCATCCCTGCTCCAAGTAAAGTATTCAGCAACAGCAATTCAAACTTTCGATGATGATGATAGGGAAGGGCGGTGGTTCCCAGACAAATGTGCGCCTGGTGAACCGACCGGTCATAGGAAAACATTCCATTTCCGAATTCCGCAGGATTTATCCCGCCGTTATCCGCCGGACCTTCCGGCAGACTGAATTTTTTCTCGCATAGGTTCACCAGTTTGGAATGATCCAGATTTCCGGCAGCGGCAATGACCAGATTTCCGGCGCGGTAATATTTTTCGAAAAATGCAACCAGGTTTTCACGCCCGATCCGCGCAACCGATTCACGGTAGCCCAGAATGGGGATGCCCAACCCATTTGCAGGATAAAGTTTTTCCATAAAAATATCCTGCACCAGATCGTCGGGAGTGTCTTCAACACTGTCGATTTCATCAAGAATTACATCCCGCTCTTTTTCAATTTCCTTTTCCAGGAGGGTGGAATTGCAGACCATATCCGCCAGCACATCCACAGCCAGTCCAAGCTGCGTATCCAGGATTTCCGCATAATAACAGGTTTGTTCTTTTGTAGTGAATGCGTTTAAATATCCGCCCACCGATTCCAGACTGCGGGCAATTGCCCTGGCGCTGCGTTTTTTGGTGCCCTTGAACAGCATGTGCTCCACAAAGTGCGCAGTGCCCGCCACCCGGCTGTCTTCGTCACGGCCGCCGGCTTTGATCCACACGCCGATAGTAACAGAGCGAACTGTGGGAATCTTTTCGCTGACAACCGTCAGGCCATTGGATAAAACGGTTTTGTTATATTCGGAAGATGTCATATTTCCATTGCAATTTGGATGAAGGTGTTATTTACAAAAAAGTTCGTCAGTTTTACAGCAAATCCAATCCATATAAAAACACCGGAAAAGCAGAATATTTCCGGTGTTTAGAAAGAAAAAGGGAGCAGCGCTCCCTATTCAAATTTCAGCCGTTGTTTTTCTCCTGCCTTCGCAGGTATTCTTTGCGGCTCAAGTTATAGCGGCCTTCTTTATCCACTTCTTTCAGCACAATATCCACTTCATCACCCAGATTAACTACATCCGTTACCTTTTCGGTGCGTTTTGTGTCCAACTCGCTGATGTGAATAAGCCCTTCTTTTCCGGGCATAAATTCTGCGAAAGCGCCGAAGTTCATAATCCTTTTCACTTTGGCATGGTATGCTTTGCCGACTTCCGGTTCGGCAATGATGGCTTCAATGCGTTCTTTGGCTTTCATCGCCATTGCCGCATCAACGGAGGCAATCAGTGTAAGGCCGGAATCTTCGATATCGATTTTCGCGCCGGTTTCTTCAATAATGCCGCGAATTATTTTACCCGAGGGTCCAATCACCTCCCCGATTTTATCCACCGGGACCATAATGGAAATAATCCGGGGTGCGTACTGTGAAATATCCGCACGGGGGCTTGCGATGGTTTTATCCATAATGTCCAGAATATGCAGCCGGGCTTTATGCGCGCGCGCCAGTGCTTCTTCCATAATCTCAAAAGTTAAACCGGAAATTTTAATATCCATCTGGAAGGCAGTGATTCCCTCACGGGTTCCGGCTACTTTAAAGTCCATATCGCCCAGATGATCTTCATCTCCCAGAATATCGGTTAAAACCCGCACTTCCTCATCTTCTTTAATCAGACCCATAGCAATACCCGCCACATGGCACTTGGTGGGCACACCGGCATCCATCAAACTGAGGGAGCCGGAACAAACCGTGGCCATGGAGGAGGAACCGTTGGATTCCAGAATATCGGAAACGATGCGGATGGTGTAAGGGAATGAATCGTCGGACGGCAGTACCGGTTTCAGCGATCGTTCTGCCAGGTTGCCATGGCCGATTTCCCTTCGGGAAGGACCGCGGAAGAATTTGACTTCGCCTACGCTGAAACCGGGAAAGTTGTAGTGCAGCATATAACTTTTACTGCTTTCACCTTCCAGGTTTTCCACAATCTGCTCGTCCATTTTGGTGCCGAGGGTTGTTACGCCGAGGCTTTGCGTCTGGCCGCGGGTAAACAGTGCGGACCCGTGTGTGCGGGGCAGCAGACCGACTTCACAGTCGATGGGGCGGATATCATCCAGGCCGCGTCCATCCAGCCGGTAATTTTCATCAATTATATTGCGCCGGACTTCCCGTTTTTCCATATCATGCAGAATATCTTTAACGGTTCCGGCATGTTCTTCAAAATCTTCCCCTAAAGATTCCATCACCTGCGCCTTCAGATCGCTCATCCGGCTGCGGCGTTCTTTCTTTTCAGGAATGCGGATGATTTCCCGCAATTTATCCAGCGCCAGTTCGCTGATGCGATGTTCCAGATTTTCCGGCAACTCCGGAGGCACCACTTCCATTTTTTCGGGAGAAAACTGGGAAATAATTTCCTTTTCAAGTTCAATAATTTCCTTGATGTACTGATGACCAAAACGCAGGGCTTCCACCATTACCGCTTCATCCACCTCAGCGGCTTCGCCTTCCACCATCATGATGGAATCTTCGGAGCCGGCGACTACCAGTTCCAGTTCACTTTCCTGCAGTTGGTCAAAAGTGGGATTTACGACAAATTCACTTCCGATTTTTCCCACCCGCACAGATGCAATCGGGCCGTTAAAAGGAATGTTGGAAATGGAAAGTGCAACCGAAGCACCGACTGTTCCGAGAACATCGGCATCATTCTGCTGATCACTGCTGAGAACGAATGCGGCTATTTGCGTTTCATTCTTGAATCCGTCAGGGAAGAGAGGGCGCAGCGGCCGGTCAATCAAACGGGCGCTTAAGATTTCCTTTTCAGAAGGACGGCCTTCTCTTTTGAAAAACCCGCCGGGGAATTTGCCGGCGGCATAAGTTCTTTCCTGATATTCTACGGACAGGGGGAAGAAATCAATCCCTTCCCTGATGTCGGAGCTGGCCGTAGCGACAACCAGGATCATGGTATCTTCATATTGAACCAGCGCTGAGCCATTTGCCTGTTTTGCCAAACGCCCGGTTTCAATTGTCATTAACCGGCCGCCGATTTCTTTTTGCTTGCGAATTACCATTCTGCCTCCAAACTATGCTTAGCGTCTTAATCCAAGTTCCTGAATGAGCGAACGATAGCGATTAATATCTTTTTTAATTAAGTAATTCAACAAGCGGCGGCGCTGCCCGACCAGCTTCAGCAAACCGCGCCGGGAATGGTGATCTTTACTATTTTTTTTCAGATGCTCGGTAAGCTCCATAATGCGCCGGGTAATCAGGGCAATCTGCACTTCGGTCGAACCCGAATTCTGGGGATTGCCGCCGAATTTGTTAATAATTTCCTGCTTATCCTCTTTGTTTAAAGGCATGTTAATCAACCTCCGGATATTTTAAATTTTGACAAATTTGTTTATCATTTTCCAGTTGCTTTATCAGCTCTTCTTTACTGCTGAACTTCTTTTCTTCACGAATAAATTTCCCGATTTCAACTTTCAGGGTTTCACCGTAAATAGAACCGGTAAACTTAAAAATATGTACTTCTAATGTCAAGGGGTCAAAATTAAAGGTGGGACGGTGTCCGATGTTCATCATTCCCGAATATCGCTGATTTTTCAGCAAAACTTCCACCGCATAAACACCTGCTGCCGGGAGAAGTTTATGAGAATCGCTCAGTTCCAGATTTGCAGTGGGAAAACCCAGTTTCTGCCCCCGGTGGTCGCCTTCTACCACAGTTCCATGAAAAAAGTAGGGTCTGCCCAGCAGCTTTGCCGCTTCTGCCATTCTTCCCTGCTGAAGAGCCTTTCGGATGCGGGTACTGCTTACCGGTTGGTCATCCACAAACAAGGCATCCACCACAGTTACGTTAAAACCGAATTCTTTCCCGTTTTTTTTTAGCTGCTCGGGATGCCCCTCACGGTTGCGCCCGAAAGTATGGTCGTGGCCGATAACCATCTCCTGCACTTTCAGGCGGTCCACCAGGAATTCCTTTATAAAATGGCGGTAACTTGTCTGCGAGAATTCTTTTGTGAACGGGATGATCAGAATGGCAGGTATCTCATAATTCTGCAGCAGTTCCAGCTTTTCATCCAGAGTGGTAAGGAATTGGGGCTTTGCCCTGTCCGGCGGCCCCACCACCAGCCGCGGATGGGGGTGAAATGTGAGAAGAACTTCGCTGCACCTGCACTTTAAGGCTTTTTTTTTCAGCACTTTCAGTATCTGCTGATGTCCCAGGTGAATGCCGTCAAAGGATCCCACTGTTACTGCGGTCGGGTAATCAATATTTAGATTTTCGAGGCCGTGGTATATCATCATTGGTATTCAGCTGATTCCAGTTGGGTTTAAATTCTTCGATTTCCAGCGCTTCTGCAAGAGAAAAGGAGCCGATCCGTGTCCTGGCCAGTGTCTGTAAAAATCCAACTGTCCCCAGTTTCCGGGCAATGTCTGCGCCCAGGGCGCGAATATAGGTTCCCTTTCCGCAAACCGTCCGGAATTTGATGATTTCCTCGGTCGCTTCCAATAATTCCATTTCGTGAATGGTAATGGTTTTAAACCGTTTTGGGACAGGTTTTCCCTGGCGCGCCAGTTTATACATCCGCTGGCCATTCACCTGGGCCGCAGAAAAATCAGGAATTCGCTGGCGGATGGTGCCGGATAAGTCCTGCAGAATATCCTGAAGCTGTTGTTCGTCAAATTTGGGAACCGGCGCTTCTTCCACCACATTACCGGTAATATCCAGCGTGTCCGTAGCGGCGCCCAGTTTTAATTCAGCAACATATTCTTTTTCATATTTCATTAAGCGATTGCTGAATTTGGTTGCTTTTCCCAGGCAAATGAGCAGAACACCGCTGGCAAAAGGATCCAGTGTCCCGGCATGTCCTACTTTTTTCATGCCGGATAAATTCCGGATTTTTTTTACGGCATCAAAAGATGACCAGCCGGCAGGTTTGTTGATGTTGGCAATAAAACCGCCGGGAATGGGAGAAAAGAGGGAAAGACTGCTGCTTTCATCAATGGCCGTTTGTAAATCAAACTTTTCAGTATATTTTTCTTTTCTGTTAAAAAAAGATGAATCCAGTGATCAGACCTCCTTTTCCTGTTCTTCTGAGTTATCATTTTCCGGTTTTACTTTTTTAAGCAGACTCTCAATTTTCTGAGAGTAGTCCAGTGTATCATCATAAAAAAACCGCAATTCCGGTACAAAGCGAAGTTTTAAATTGGGTGCCAGTTCACTTCGGATAAAACCGTTTCCGCTTTCCAAGGCTTCCAGACTCTGCTGCCGTTTTTCTTCATCCCCTAAAACAGTAAAATAAATATTTGCCACTCTAAGGTCACTGGACAGGCGCAGATGGGTAACGGTAATAAACCCTTTGCGGGGATCTTTCAATTTCTGGTCAATAATCTGACTTACGGTTTTTTTGATCTGATCGGCCAGTTTCCGCTGGCGAACACTTTCAAACTTCATTTATTCTGCTTTCTATAAAAATTCAAAACTATGATCCACAATTTCCGCTTTTCCCGTGGATTCAATGTAGTTGAAAATAGCGTTCATATTTTTTTCAATATGGGAATAATCGTTGGCAACCAGCGCAATGCCCAGCCGCGAGCGCTGCCATTTATCCAGAAAATCCACTTCGGCAATGGATACATTATAACGGTTGTGAATGCGGTCTTTCAGGCTTTTAATCACCATCCGTTTTTCTTTTAATGAACCGGAAACGGGAAGAAACAGGTCCAGCGTCATCAATCCAACAATTACTTTCATAACGGATCAATAAAAGTTAAGCCGGCTCTGCGCTATTAAGTCTGCAGGGTGCGTTTTTCCTGCACAACCTCGAACGCTTCAACATGATCGCCGACTTTCAGGTCATTATAGTTTTCAATCATTAAACCGAATTCATATCCGGAAGCCACTTCCCGCACATCTTCTTTGAACCGCTTAAGCGAAGAAAGGCGGCCCTCGTAAATTTCCACATCATTTCGGATAAGCCGAACCCGTGAGTTCCGGTTTATTTTACCTTCCAGCATATAGCATCCGGCAACTGTGCCCAGACGGGAAATTTTAAAGACTTCGCGTACTTCCGCCATTCCGAGAACCTGTTCCCGTTCTTCGGGTTCCAGCAGGCCTTCCAGTGCTTTCTTGACATCATCAATGGCATCATAAATCACCTTGTACAGCCGGATGTCCACCTGTTCCTGTTCGGCAAGGTTTTTAGCGTTAAGGGTGGGCCGCACATGAAATCCGATGATGATTGCCTGCGATGCCGCCGCCAGCATAATATCAGACTCTGAAATCGGCCCCACTGCGCGGCGGACCACTTTAACAGCAACATCGTGGTGAGATATTTTCAGTAACGAATCGGTAAGCGCCTGTGCGGAACCATCTACATCGGCTTTTACAATAATGTTCAGTTCTTTTACCTGGCCTTCAGCGATTTGCCGTGAAATTTCATCCAGGGTAAGGAAACGGATTTGCCGGAAGTCCTGTTCACGTTTCAGTTGCTGACGGCGCTGGGCAATATCGCGGGCGCTGCGTTCATCCGGCATTATAATCAGTTTATCTCCTGCCTCCGGCACTCCGTCTATTCCTAAAATCTGAACCGGATAACCGGGCCCTGCTTCATCCTGGCGCTGTCCGCGTTCATTCAGCAGTGCACGGACCCTGCCGTAAAACTGACCCATAATAAAATCATCTCCTACATGGAGGGTTCCCTGTTCCACCAGAACGGTGGCCACCGGCCCTTTTCCTTTGTCGAGAAAGGATTCGATTACCACCCCGGAAGCCCGTTTTTTGGGATTTGCATTTAATTCAAGCAGTTCGGCTTCCAGCGAAATCGTTTCCAGCAGGTCGGGAATTCCCTGCCCGGTTTTGGCCGATACTTCTACAACCTGATATTTCCCGCCCCAATCTTCCACCAGAATATTGCGATCCGCCAACTGTTTACGTATAGCCTTGGGATCTGCATTCGGTTTATCCACTTTATTAATGGCAATAATTATTGGTACACCGGCTGCTCTCGCATGGTCAATTGCCTCTTCTGTCTGCGGCATTACCCGGTCGTCCGCGGCCACCACCAGAACAACGATATCCGTTACCTGTGCACCGCGGGAGCGCATGGCGGTAAATGCCTCATGGCCGGGCGTATCAAGAAAGGTAATTCGTTTATCTTCGCCTGTTTCTACCACATAGGCGCCGATATGCTGAGTGATGCCCCCTGACTCACCCGCTACCACATTGGTTTTCCGGATATAATCCAGAACAGAAGTTTTACCATGGTCCACATGTCCCATTACCGTAACCACAGGATGCCGGGATTCATAATCTTCCGGCCTGTCTTCTTCTTCAATTTTATCTTCAATATAATCAGAACCGAATTCCTCTTCTTCCTGAACCCGGAATCCGAAATCTTCTGCCAGCAGGCGAATCATATCCATATCAAGCCGCTGGTTTATACTGACCATCTGGCCTAATTCAAGGCATTTCTTAATCACATCGGCAACCGGCACATCCATCAGATTTGCCAGGTCCTGCACAGTAATAAATTCGGAAACGGTAATTACCCCCTGATCCTGAACTTCAGTTTCCTCTTCGGTATCTTTCACCCTTTTCCTTTTTTTACGGCCGGCGCCTTCCTGCATACTGGCCAGTGTTTTTTTCAATGTATCTTCAACTTCCTGCTGGTCAACTTCTTTTTTCTTGCGTGTACGGCGTTTCCGTTCACCTGGGGCAGGTGCTTCTTCCGCTTCAGGCGGAATAACCGGTACACGGCCTTTACCTTTTTTGCCGTCCTTGCGGATCATTTCCAGTGCTTTGCGGCGGCGCCGTTCTTTTTCGGTAAGCCCTTCATCCCAATCAGCCTGTTTCTTTTTTTCTTTTTCTTTTTTACGTCGGGAGAGCGTTTCCTCCGCTGTTTCTTCGCCAGAAACCTGCAGCTCTTCCGGCTCTTCAGTTTCTATGGCGCGGATTCGCCGCGGAATACGGTCTTTTTCATCCGCCTTTTTCTTCTTATCTGGTGCTTCTTCTTTAATTTGCTTCAGTACCTTTTTCTGTTTTTCGGTCTTTTTGCGTTTCTTTTCTTTTTGTTTCTCCATGAACTTCTTTGCCATCGGATGGTCTATGATATCGCCAACCTGGGGCTTTTCCGATCCTTCAGCATCTTCCTCTTCTTCTTCCGCCTCCGCAACCGCTTCATCCGCTTCCCCGGCAGCAGCAGCTCCCTTTTCCTTCCCGGACGCTGCTTCGGCGGATTCCGCCGTTTCGGTATCCTGTTCTGCTGTCACGTCCTGCGCTTCTGCGCTTTCTTCATCTTCTGCCTCAGCCGTTTCGCTGATTTTTACATCCTCTTCAGATTGATCCTCAACTTCATGGACTTCTGCTTTATCAAAAGCCTCTGCACTTTCGCTGGTATCCGCGGATGCTTCGGCAGTAACCGGCTCTTCCGCCGGAGCCGCTTCTTCCTGCGGTGTCTCAGCAGTAGAAACTGCATCCGCCGGCTGTTCATCTTTCTTCCGGTCGCTGCGGCGGCGGGCAATTTTTTCCGCTTTTACTTTTTCCTGCGAAAACCGCTTCAGAATATCATCATACATTTCATCGTCCACGGGAGTATTCAGGCCGGAAACTTCATACCCTTTTTTCTGCAGAAACTCCTCAATGGAATGGTGCGAAAGGTTGAGTTCCTTTGCCACTTTAAAAAGTTTTCGCCTGGTTTTCTTTACAGCCATTTATTCTCCTGATTTAAAATTCCTGGTAATACTTTTACCCAATTCCCCCTTGCGGATTCCCATAATCCGCTGCGGAATGCCCCATAATTCCTTCCAGTCGGAATTCGTGCGGGTTTCAACCAAAAGTACTTTTAAACCACTGGTCGCCTGCATAATTTTTTTGCGGGTATTTTCCGAAAGTTCCGGACGAAACAGAATAATATCCAGATCGCCCGACGCCGCAGCCCGGCTGACCCCTTCAAATCCCTTTACCGCCTGGCGGGATTTTAAGGCAAATCCGATCAGGCTGGCAGTATTCCGGTCCACCTCCGCAGCGGAAATAAACAGGTGATGATTTACTTCTGTATTTTTCAACCCGTGTTCCATAAGTTTAACTTACCGCAATAATTTTTTAAATATTGAGCTGCTGCAGAATTTTTTGAGCTGTTTTCTGCCCGATCCCGGGAATTTCCATTAGTCCCTGCAGCCCTAAATTCTTCAGTTCTTCAATGTGGTTAATTTCCGCTTCGCGAAGCCGGGAAATCACCGAATCGGATAAACCCGGTATTTCGCTGATATCCACATCCTCTTCCATGGTTTTCTGGTAGTATTCCGATTCTTTCACAAGCTCGATGTTCCAGCCGGTGATGCGCTGCGCCAGTTCCTTGTTCACTTCTCCGCGGCCCAGCGCCAGCCCCATGTCCTTATCGGGAATAATACCCACAGCCAGTTTATCCTCATAATTCAGCATCATGCGGATCGGTTTGGCCGGTGTGATGCTGCGGGTAATAAAAATCTCCGGTTCGTTACTGAAAGCAATGACATCGATTTTCTCACCGTTTAATTCGCGCACCACAGACTGAATACGGACGCCCCGCATTCCGACACAGGCGCCTACCGGGTCTATGCGTTTATCCATGGATTCGACGGCTATTTTAGCCCGTTCGCCGGGTTTGCGGGAAATCTTACGGATTTCCACAATCCCGTCGAAAATCTCCGGGACTTCAATTTCGAAAAGCCGGATCATAAATTTATCATCAGAGCGCGAAACAATAATTTCCGGGCTGGTGCGCTGGCGCTTGCGGCGCGGTCGTTCCTCTTCCGCTTCGGGATCCACTGATTCCGGTTCCACTACCTTCTTTATGAGCGCACGTACACTGTCCCCTCTGCGAAGTTCCTCCCGCGGGATGGCTTCCGATTTAGGCATAAACATTTCTGTTCTGTCCACCAGTAAAAAATAGCCGGCGCGGGTTACCTGATGCACATCGCCGATAATTATTTCGCCTACGCGATTACTATACTCATCATATATTTTACGTTTTTCGTATTCACGGATTCGCTGCAGCAGGGTCTGCTTGGCAATGTTAATCAGGCGGCGGCCGAATACTTCAGGTTCAACCAGTTCCACATAATCTTCACCCAGTTCAATGTCCGGGTCCAGTTTTTTTGCCGCCGGTAGGGCAATCTGCGTGATGGGATCTTCTACTTCCTCCACGACTTCTTTCTCGACGAAAATTTCCACATCTCCCCGGTCCATATTCACAATTACATCAAACCGGTTCGTTTCCCCATATTTCTTTTTGATCAACGTAAGAAAAATATCTTCAAAAATATCCCTGAGTTCATCTCTCTCTATGCGCTTTTCCTTGGCAATTTGATTTACGGCATCAACTATTTCGCTACGCATATGTTGCTTAAACCTCCACGTATAATTTTACCAGTTTATCTTTACCACTGCCTTTTGGATCTCCGGCAGGGTCAAAGAAATCGTTTCATCATTCTTCAACTGCAGCCAAATGCGGTCATCCTCTGTTTTTTGCAATATGCCAACTGCCTGCTGCGTCCCTCCATCCTTCTCATACACAACCTGCAATTTACGGCCGGTGTTTTTACGAAACTGCCACATCTCTGTTAAGGGACGGTCAATTCCGGGGGAGGAAACTTCCAGCCGGTATTTCCCCGGCAGCGGGTCTTCCAGATCCAATATATCTTCCACCTGCCGGGTCAGCAGGGCGATTTGATCCATTGTGATGCCGGTTTCGGTATCGGCATATAAGCTGAGTACCTGACTGTTTTTATGGCCCCGCAGATGGATGTCCACTAAATAAACCTCATTTTCTTCGAAGACAGGTTTAATCAATGCTTTGATCTTT
>JBAPTX010000316.1:0-2996 GCA_049282375.1 Calditrichia bacterium | reverse complement strand
GCATACCTATTTTTGTCGTTAAATATTGATGTTAAACTTATTTTATACAGGAGTATTTATGAAAATCTTTTCTACAATTTTATTTTTGTTCTTTTTAATTGCGGCTCCGGCAGCATTCGGACAAGTTACAATTAATTCTGGAGAATTTCCCACCGGCTTCGGAACAGAAATGATCTTTTACAATGCAGATGATACTACGGGAGCAGGTTTACCCGTTTCAGTCGGCACCAGCGGGGGACCGCAGAACTGGTCTTTTTCACCATCAAGTTATCCCGGTGGATATACTGATACGACGATAATTGTAGATCCTGCTACTACCATTTTTGCGGGAGACTTCCCCAATGCAGATTTTGCTTATCAGTATTCGGATACATCAGGAACTGCTTATAATTATCTATCGATCAGTTCCGCTGAATTGCTGGACCTTGGCTTCGGTGTTAACAGCAGCCTGGGTAATTTTGTCTCACCTAAGAATCCGCCGGAAAAAGTCCTTGAGTTTCCACTCAGTATGGGCAAAAACTGGATGACAATGACCTCTGATACCACGGATTTTGGAATTCCCGGCGTTTTTTATGTATCCAAGACAGAAAGAAACAACCTGGTGGATGCATATGGCACCATTACAACACCTCTTGGGGTTTATAGCGCTCTTCGTTTGCGGACCGATGTTAATTATTATAACGAAACCCACGCGGCAGGGACAGTTTTTGTAGACAGCTCCTCCAACATCGATTACATCTGGCTGGCGGAAAATATCGGGGTAGTTGCCAATGTCTCGAGTCTGGACGGGGAAACAAATCCCGATTTTTCTATGGCCTCTTATGTATCTTTTCTGGGCTCCGGAACCAGCGCTATTGACGAAACAGAACCGCCTGTAGCCAGCGGATATTCCCTGAGTCAGAATTTTCCGAATCCTTTCAACCCTGAAACATCTATTAAATTTTCTCTGCCGGTGAGCGAAAATGTTCAGATTACAATTTTCAATATTGCCGGACAGAAAGTTGGAACACTTTTCAACGGCAGACTGACCGCGGGATCTCATACCGTCACTTTTAACGGCGAAAATTACCCTTCAGGAATCTATTTTTATAAGCTGGAAACGGCCGGCTGGTCGGATGTAAAACGAATGATTCTGATGAAGTAGAAGCTAATCCATTCGATATTCACAAAAAGCCGGCGGGTTCTTCCTCCGGCTTTTTTTTATGAGGTCTTGTGCTACGGATAGGCTTCGGGGCCCTGAGAAAAAATTGATATTGCGCATTGATAAAATAAATTTTTTAGAATATTTTGGTTGATGGTGATACAAAACCTGATACATTCATAGAGTGGTTTGGAATATTATTAAACTGGGTATTGTTGTCCGTTAAGGAGAGAAAATGAGCAAAACAGCAGGAATTATTCTAACCGTCTTCATCAGCCTTTTATTTTTCCAATGCGCATCAAACAGCCGCAAGGTTACACGTATCGAAACGGATCAGGTAACCGATCTCAGCGGGCGCTGGAATGATACAGATGCCCGAATGGTGGCAGAAGCGATGATTTCCGATCTGATGACTTATCCCTGGATAAACGAATTCCGCTCACAAAATAATGAAAAGCCGGTGGTGGTGGTTGGGCGCATCCGCAACAAAAGCAGCGAGCATATCAACACGGAAGTATTCACCAATATGATCGAGAAAGAACTGCTGCGCAGCGGGCAGGTGCAGTTTATTGCAGACCAGTCCGATCGCCAGCAAGTGCGGGAAGAACGGCTGGATCAGCAGCAGTTTGCTTCCCTCGAGAGCATGAAAAAATGGGCCAATGAAACCGGTGCGGATTATATTATGGTGGGATCGGTGAATTCCATTGTGGATGCCGTAGAGGGGCAGAAAGCAGTGTTCTATCAGATTGATCTGGAGTTGATCGATGTTGAATCCAACACCAAAGTCTGGATTGGGGATAAACAGATAAAAAAAATGATCGAACAGGATCGCTATCGCTGGTAGATTTGAAAATGGCTGAACAGAACACATTAAATTCCATATTGGCAAAACTTTTTTTGGTGCTGGTCATGCTGTTGTTTGCCGGCTGTGCTTCCATGCGCACCCAAATAAAGCAGGACACAGTGGTTACAGCTCATCTGCGCAGCGGCAGTTTCGAGGCGGCGGCAGAGCGGATTGAATTTTTTAAAACAAAAAACCGCTACACAAAAAAAGAACGGGTTCTTTACTTCCTGGATAAAGGCGCAGTGCTTCACTATCAGGGGCTTTATGCCGGCAGCAACAACCTGCTGGAAGAAGCAGACCACTCCATGGAAAACCTGTTCACCCAAAGTATTTCCAAAGGCGCATTTTCGATGCTGTTGAATGACAATGCTCTGGACTACAGCGGAGAAGTTTACGAGAATTTATTCGTTAATATTCTGAAAGCGGTGAATTATCTGCAACTGCAGCAGTTTGATGATGCTTATGTAGAAGTTAAAAGATTAAACGATAAGCTGAATTTGCTGGATGACCAGTACGGAAAAATGGTAGAGCAGTTTAACAACACCGACACCAGCGGTATCCGCATTGAAAACCAGCCGGTAAAATTTTATAATGATGCACTGGCCCATTATCTCAGTTACCTGATATTCCGGGCGGAAGGCGAAATTGATAATGCCCGGATCTCCCATGAAAAAATAAGGGAGTCATGGCAGGAATACCCTTCCGTTTACAGCCATAACCTGCCCGGCTGTTTACTCGATTCTGCCATTACCGGCCAAAATACCCTGAACATTATGGCCTTTACCGGGGTGGCCCCATACAAAAAAGCCATTGGCGGGCGCATCACCACTTACGACAGTCTTCTGCACATTGCGGATGAAAGCGGTTACCGGGAAAATTTGTTCATAAAAATGCCCGGTCTTAAAGGCGGCTATCATTTTAAATTTTCATTTCCCGACCTGCAGTTGCCGGAGTCGAATGTAAGTTATGTGCAGGTGGTTATAAATGACTCCATGAGCTACAGGCTGGAAC